>NZ_FXAJ01000016.1 GCF_900177535.1 Priestia filamentosa | reverse complement strand
GTCACACCTGTTCCCATGCCGAACACAGAAGTTAAGCTCTTGAACGCCGATGGTAGTTGGGACTTTGTCCCTGTGAGAGTAGGACGTTGCCAGGCTTATCATATCGCGGGGTGGAGCAGTCTGGTAGCTCGTCGGGCTCATAACCCGAAGGTCGTAGGTTCAAATCCTGCCCCCGCAACCAAAGGTCCCGTGGTGTAGCGGTTAACATGCCTGCCTGTCACGCAGGAGATCGCGGGTTCGATTCCCGTCGGGACCGCCATTTATAACATGTAGTATTGATTCGAAACAGACAGAATTGTTTCGTTTTTTTATTTATAGAGCACAAATTTATCCTTAGGAATAGCATCCTAAGGTCTTTTTTTTGTACAATGAAACTTAGGGCATCCTATAAGGGTATCTAAAACTTTATTAAAGCGAGGATCAATGATGAATAATATTGGAGAAGAAGTTTTCCACATCACTACTGAAACACCCGAGCAAACAATGAAGCTTGCTGAGAATCTTGCTCATTATCTTCAAGAGGGAAACTTAATTTTACTTGAAGGAGATCTTGGGGCTGGAAAAACGACTTTCACAAAGGGACTAGCAAAAGGGCTTGGCGTTACTCGCAACGTGAACAGCCCAACGTTTACAATCATTAAAGAGTATCAAGGAGAGAAGCTTCCCTTGTATCATATGGATGTTTATCGCCTAGGTGAAAGTATGGAAGACTTAGGGTTTGATGAATATTTTGAAGGCAATGGTGTAACTGTTGTAGAATGGGCTCATTTAATTGAAGATCAGCTTCCTCTTTCGCGTCTAGAGATAGAATTGTATCATAGAGAAGGAGATAAGCGAGAGATTTGTTTAAAAGCTAAGGGATCCCAATATATCGATCTCTGTAAGGAGTTTATAAAAGATGAAAACATTAGCAATTGATACATCAACAGATACGCTTGGAGTAGCCCTTGTTGATGAAGATAAAGTGATTGGTGAAATCATTACAAATGTAAAGAAAAATCATTCTGTACGAGCAATGCCAGCAGTAGAAACACTTTTAAAAGATTGTGGGATGAAACCTAAAGATTTAGAAAGGATTGTAGTAGCAAAGGGTCCTGGTTCTTACACAGGCGTGAGAATAGGAGTTACAATTGCAAAAACTCTCTCATGGTCTTTGAATATTCCTCTTGTCGGAGTTTCGAGCCTTGAAGTTCTTGCTGCAAATGGTCGTTTCTTTGATGGCTACATTTCTCCACTTTTCGATGCAAGACGTCAACAAGTTTACACAGGGTTATACAAATATGAAGATAAACTTTTGGAAGTAAAAGCAGATGTGAACATTTTAAATGAAGCATGGGCAACTCAATTAAAAGAATTAAATCAAAAGATTCTTTTTATAGGAAACGATGTTCCTCTACATCGTGAGGTTCTTACACATATCCTAGGAGAGAAGGCTTATTTTAGTGAAATTGTAACCCATAATCCTCGTCCAAGTGAACTTGCATTAATCGGAATGAACAAACAACCTGAAGAAGCTCATAGTCTTGTGCCAAACTACATTCGTTTAGCAGAGGCTGAAGCAAACTGGTTAGCTTCTCAAAATAAAATGAGCGAACGTTAAATGGACGTACATATTCGCTTAGCTTCTGTAGAAGATGTAAAAGCTCTTCACGAGATTGAGCTACATTCTTTCACTCTTCCATGGAGTGAAGAAGCTCTTCATAATGAATTATCTAAGAATAGGTTTGCTCATTATACGATTATTGAATACGAGGGAGAAATTGTTGGCTATTGTGGAGTGTGGATTATTGTAGATGAAGCACACATAACAAATATCGCAATTTTACCGGAATATAGAGGAAAAGGTCTAGGGGAAAAGCTTCTTCGGGCGGTTATGCAACTCGCACGTCAGTCAGGTGCATTGACAATGACCCTTGAAGTTCGGTTATCAAACGAGCCTGCTCGTTTCTTATATGAGAAGCTAGGTTTTGAACCTGGTGGAGTTCGAAAAAATTATTATGCAGACAATCAAGAGGATGCATTAGTAATGTGGGTGAAACTATGAAAAAAGAATTGATTTTAGCAATTGAAACAAGCTGTGATGAGACGGCTGTAGCCATTATTCAAGATGGAAAAGAAATTATCGCTAACGTTGTGGCATCTCAAATTGAGAGTCATAAAAGATTTGGCGGAGTGGTCCCTGAGGTAGCATCACGTCATCATGTAGAACAAATGACCATTGTGATAGAAGAAGCTCTTCAGCAAGCAAAGCTGACAATGGACGATATCGATGCTGTAGCAGTGACAGAAGGACCTGGACTTGTCGGTGCACTCCTTATTGGAGTGAATGCAGCCAAAGCACTTGCTTTTGCTCATAATAAGCCATTGATTGGTGTCCATCATATTGCAGGACACATTTATGCAAACCGTCTTGTGAAGGAAATGCAGTTTCCTCTTCTTGCTCTTGTTGTTTCAGGAGGCCATACGGAACTTGTTTATATGGAGGACCATATTACATTTGAAGTAATTGGAGAAACAAGAGATGATGCAGTTGGAGAAGCTTATGATAAGGTTGCGAGAACAATAGGTTTGCCATATCCAGGTGGCCCCCATATTGATCGCCTAGCACATGAAGGAGAGCCAACATTAGATCTTCCGAGGGCGTGGCTTGAAAAAGATTCGTTTGATTTTAGCTTTAGTGGCTTAAAATCGGCAGTTATCAACACTCTTCACAATGCAAAACAGCGAGGAGAAGAGATTAAACCCGAAGACTTAGCTGCAAGCTTCCAGGCGAGTGTTATTGATGTTCTTGTAGGGAAGACACTTAAAGCAGCTGAAAAATACAACGTAAAGCAAGTATTGTTAGCAGGAGGAGTAGCTGCAAATAGAGGGCTTAGAGAAGAACTTCAAAAAACATTTGAGCCTTTTGATAAACAGCTGGAACTTATTATTCCCCCACTTCCTCTTTGTACAGACAACGCAGCAATGATTGGTGCTGCCGCAAGCGAGCTTTACAAAAGTGGAAAAAGAGCTGCAATGGACTTAAATGCAAACCCTGGATTAATGCTATAATTCTATCCACAGTGTTATCCAGAGTGTGTGAATAGGGTAAGGTTCTTTTTTTCATTCTCTGTGAGTTTGTGAATAAAAACTGTGGATAGAATGGTTATCCACAATAAAAAAGCTCGTACAAATGTACGAGCTTTTTTTAGTCTTCAATTTGAAGTTGAAGTTCTTCCCATTCTTCCATAAGAGAGAGGAGCTCTTCATTAAGCTTGTTATTTTCTTCTGTTAAAGCATAAGCTTTTTCATGATCTTCATAAACTTCTGGTTGAAGAAGTAAATTTTCGTTTTCAGCAATTTTCTCTTCTGCTTGTGAGATGGAAGCTTCAATTTCTTCAATGCGGCGTTTATATTGACGAAGCTTCTTTTTAGCTTCTTTCTCTTGTTCATATGTTAACCTATCATTTTTTATAGGTGCTTCTACACTTTTTTGATTTTCTGAAGCTTCCATTTCTTTTAGCTCTAGCTCTTCAGCTTTCTTCTCTAAATAATAGTCGTAGTCTCCTAAAAATTCCTGAACATTAACACGTGAAAGTTCAAGCACTTTTGTAGCAATACGATTAATAAAATAACGGTCATGGGAAACAAATAAAATTGTTCCTGGATAATCAACAAGCGCGTTTTCAAGGACTTGTTTACTATCTAAATCAAGGTGGTTTGTTGGCTCGTCAAGAATAAGAAAATTGGCTTTTTTCATCATTAGTTTTGCAAGAGCAAGACGAGCTTTTTGGCCTCCACTAAGCGTGTTAACAGGCTTTAATACGTCATCTCCGCTAAACAGAAAACTTCCAAGGAGCGTGCGGATTTCTTTTTCAGGTATTGATGGATAGTCATCCCAGAGCTCATTAATAACAGTTTTAGAAGAAGTTAATGTTGCTTGTTCTTGGTCATAATAACCAACACTAACATTTGAACCAAACATTGTGTTTCCCTTTAAAAGAGGGAGACGATTGACAATGCTTTTTAAAAGAGTTGATTTTCCAATTCCGTTTGGACCAACAAGAGCCACACTTTCGCCACGTGTAATTCGAATATTTAAGTTATCCACAAGTGGATAACTTTTTTCATATCCAATTGCTCCATCTTTAAGCTGGAATACTTCATTTCCACTTTGTTTATCAATGGAGAAAGAAAATGAAGCCGATTTTTCGTCACCTGATGGTCTATCTAGCTTTTCCATCCGTTGCAGCTGCTTTTGTCTGCTTTGCGCTCTTTTTGTTGTGGAGGCTCTAGCAATATTGCGTTGAACAAAGTCTTGAAGTTTTTCAATTTCATCCTGCTGTTTCTCGTATTGCTTTATCTCTTGGTCATATTGTTCTCTTTTTTGAACGAGATAGGAAGAATAGTTTCCAACATAGCGCTTAATTTGTCGACGTGAAATTTCGTAAACGCGGTTGACTACTTTATCAAGAAAATAGCGGTCATGTGAAACAATTAAAATGGCGCCTGCATATCCTTGTAAAAATTGCTCAAGCCATGAAAGTGTTTCAATATCAAGGTGGTTTGTTGGTTCATCAAGTATGAGTAAATCTGGTTTTGTTAACAATAATTTTGCAAGTGAAAGACGTGTTTTTTGCCCTCCACTAAGTGTTGAGATAGATACGGAGTGATCTTTAAAGCGAAATCCGTGTAAAATAGAACGAGTTTCCGCCTCATACTGATATCCACCTTTATCTTTAAAAGCTGCTTGAAGAATGTCGTACTCTTGAAGGAGCTTTTCATATTTGGTAGAATCGTTTAAAAAGGTAGGATCACCCATTTTTTCTTCCAGCGAACGAATTTTCTTCTCCATTTCTTTTAGCGGTGAGAATACTGTCATCATTTCATCCCAAATGCTTAAGTCTGATTCAAGCATTGTATCTTGTCCCATATAGCCAAGTTCTACATCTTTTGGTTTTATAATTTCCCCACCGTCATAGGAGATTGCACCTGAAATAATTTTAAGCAGAGTGGATTTTCCAGCTCCATTTCGGCCAACAAGGCCAATTCGGTCGTTTGATTGTACTTCCATTTTAATATTCGATAAAATAATATCAGCACCAAAATACTTCGTGATATTATTTAGTTGTAATAAAATCATTTTTTCACCTCAGTTAATCCTTTACAATAAAGGGGAAGAGCTCAGGCAGCTATTCTAGAGCTTTCCTTAGTTAAATAATTCACATTATGTTGAAAAAAAGGCTGCTATAGGTATTCTACCATACCTATAAAGGAGAGTTAAAAAGGAACATTCATATAGGTAGAAAGTGCAAAGACAGATGACTAAAAATAGTGTATAGTCAAATATAAGGAGGAACTAAAGTGGGGTTTACTCATTTTAATGAACAAGGTCGCGCGAATATGGTCGACATCTCAGAGAAAGCTGAAACAACAAGGGTTGCAACAGCTGCTTCAAGCATTGAAGTAAACAAAGAAACATACGATAAGATTACATCACAAGAAATTGGAAAAGGTGATGTATTAGCTGTTTCTCAAATAGCAGGCATCATGGCGGCCAAAAAAACGTCTGATCTTATTCCAATGTGTCATCCTTTATTTATAAAAGGAGTAAATATTGAATTTAATTGGGCCGAAAAAGAAGGAAAATATCGCTTGCTTATTGAAGCTACTGTAAAGACAAAGGGGAGTACAGGAGTAGAAATGGAAGCGCTAACGGCAGCGTCCGTATGTGCTTTGACCGCTTACGATATGTGCAAAGCCATCGACAAAGGGATGGTTATCGGTCCAACGTATTTGCTTACAAAAACAGGTGGGAAAAGTGGAGATTTTACAAGGGAACAAGGGTTAACAGATTGGGGGGTATAGTGTGAGTACAGAACAATTAAAAATACCGCAGGCAACAGCCAAACGCTTGCCTTTATACTATCGTTTTCTTAAGAATTTACATTCCTCAGGAAAACAGCGAGTATCTTCAGCAGAACTAAGCGAAGCGGTCAAAGTAGATTCAGCAACAATTCGTCGTGACTTCTCTTATTTTGGAGCTTTAGGAAAAAAGGGATATGGTTATAACGTAAACTATTTACTTACATTTTTTAGAAAAACGCTAGACCAAGATGAATTAACAAAAATTGCGCTAATTGGTGTTGGTAATCTTGGAACGGCATTATTGAACTATAATTTTATTAAAAATAATAATACAAAAATTGAAATGGCTTTTGATGTTGACGAAAGCCGAGTAGGCCAAAAAGTTAGTAACGTGCCTATTTACCATCTTAACGATTTAGAAGAAAAGCTAGGTAACGATATAAGCGTTGTTATTTTAACAGTGCCTGCAATAGCGGCTCAAGGTATAACGGACAGATTAGAGCATACTAGTGTAAAAGGGATATTAAATTTCACACCAGCGCGCATCAATGTGCCAGATTCAATTCGCATTCATCATATTGATTTAGCTGTTGAGCTTCAAGCGCTCATTTATTTTTTACGCAACTATCCAACAGAGTTAGTCAACTGAGGGAACGTGTAACACATTCCATTTAGAGGAGGTGGGAGAAGATGCTTGGCACGGGAAGTATTATTCTCATTGTCTTTGCAGCTCTCTTAATATTCGGTCCTAAAAAACTGCCTGAGTTAGGAAAGGCGGTTGGAAAAACACTGCGTGAATTTAAGCAAGGTGCACAAGGAATTGCAGATGATGAAGGGAAAGAAAAAGCAAAAGCGGATCATACTGATGTTAAATAATGCAAGGGTGAAGCGATATGAATGAACAGAACATGTCGATTTATGAGCATATTGGAGAGCTTAGGAGAAGAGTTTTAATTGTTGCGGCCGTTTTTTTAGGTGCGACAATAGCAGGCTTTTTTCTTGCCGACAGTCTTATTGTCTATTTACAAGGTGCAGATGAAGTGAAAGACCTTGAGATGAATACATTTCGTCTGACAGATCCAGTGAAGATTTATATGCAGTTTGCCTTTATTATTGGATGTGTTCTTTCTTCACCTGTGATTCTTTATCATGTATGGGCATTTGTAAGTCCTGGATTACTTGAAAAAGAACGAAAGGTAACATTAAGCTATATACCATTCTCGGTGCTATTGTTCTTAGCGGGGGTATCATTTTCTTATTTTGTTCTCTTTCCATTTGTCGTTAAGTTTATGACAAGCTTAACAGAGCGTTTAGATGTAAATCAAGTGATTGGAGTTAATGAGTACTTTGAATTTCTTTTTCAATTTACATTACCATTTGGGATTTTGTTTCAAATGCCTGTTGTTGTCATGTTTCTCACTCGTTTAGGCATTATTACACCAATGACATTAGTGAGCATCCGCAAGTACGCATATTTTGTATTGCTTGTCATCGCAGCGATTATTACACCTCCAGAGCTTTTGTCTCATCTAATGGTGACGTTACCGTTGCTCGTTCTATATGAAATCAGTATTGGAATCTCTTATTTTTCTTACAAAAAGAGTATGAAAGTGCAAGAAGAAGAGGAAAAATTCCATGTACAATAGAATATAAAATAAAGACAGCCTCTCATAGCTAAAGCTTGTGAAAGGCTGTCTTTATCTTCTACTGCTTCTTTTTCATCTTTTTGATGCGAAAGTGAAGGATAAATGCTCTAATGGCAACTCCAATCTCTAGCGTTGCAAAAATGGTGAATACAATCGTCATAAAGTTAAAGATTGTTTCATGCGCATTTCGAATCGCAAGAAACGTAAAGATAATTCCTAAAAATGCATACATAATTCCCAAGTTGAGGGGAGTAGTTCTCATAGATGAAAGCCTCCGAAAATTTGTTGAAGTTTCTCCTGTTGTTCGATGTATTTTTCAATATCGTCTTTAAAAACGTACTGCATCATCACAACGAATGTATTCATTGAAACATGTGCGAAGATGGGAACGAGAATAGACGATGTTTTGATATAGAGAAAAGCAAATGTTAGTCCCATCGACATATAAACGAGAAGGTGTGAAAAATCTTGATGAACAAGAGCGAAGATAAAGGAACTAATAATTGCTGCGATAAAGAAGTTAGATCGCTCGTAAAGCGAACCAAAAATGATTTTACGGAATACTACTTCTTCTAAAATAGGACCTATTATAGAGACAACAGCAATTAGTAACGGAACAACCTCTACTAAGCTCATAATATTCTGGGTATTTTCTGATTCAGGGTTAACGCCGAATACTTTTGTTTCGATATTAGATGCAATTCCTTGCGCTAAAAGCGCCATAAAAACACCTAGAATTGCCCAAGATATAATTTTAGACCAGTTGTATTTCTTACGCATGTTCATATCTGGTCTTAATAAGAGAAGCGTAATGATTAAGGCAAGGATAAAGCTAATGATTGTCCAATAAATGTTGGCCGTGACAAGCTCAGATCTTGTAGAAAATACATTCATCTTCACTAGGGCATACAAAACTGGATATCCAGAAAGCTGCATTAATACGTACGTCAAAATGACATACCAGTAACGTTTAGTCAAGAAATGAAAACCCCTTTACAATATATTTGAAGGTAAAACTTATGTACATTGCAAAACAATTCACCTTAGCTATTGTAACATATGATCGAAATGAGCTAACACTAAACGCAATCAGCGGTTTATCTATTTTACGCTCTGTAGTGAACAGAAATACATAGAATATCTTGTCATGTGCGCTTGAAGTCCGCTATAAAAAGAAAACCCTTACTAAAATTTTCGGATTGAGCAAAAGTGTTTTAAATTTTTCGTACTTTTTACTTGCAAAAGATACCCAATTTATTTAATATAATAATTGTGTTAGCACTCATAGAGGTTGAGTGCTAATAAATAAAACTTACACATTATTGAGGAGGTTGTTTTACTTGTTAAAGCCATTAGGTGATCGCGTAATAGTTGAACTTGTAGAAGCTGAGGAAAAAACATCAAGTGGTATCGTATTACCAGATACTGCAAAAGAAAAGCCACAGGAAGGTAAAGTGGTAGCTGTTGGTACAGGCCGAGTATTAGAGAGCGGTGAGCGTGTAGCGCTTGAAGTTTCTGAGAGCGATCGTATCATCTTCTCAAAATATGCAGGTACTGAAGTTAAATATGAAGGAACAGAATACTTAATTTTGCGTGAAAGCGACATTTTAGCTGTTATCGGCTAAGCACGTAATTTACTTTTAAATATCATAACGTACAATACATGAATAAATACTAGGAGGTTTTTAACATGGCGAAAGATATTAAATTTAGCGAAGACGCACGTCGCTCAATGCTACGTGGTGTGGATGTTCTTGCAGACGCAGTAAAAGTAACGCTTGGACCAAAAGGACGTAACGTTGTTCTTGAGAAAAAATTTGGTTCTCCACTAATCACAAACGATGGTGTAACAATTGCAAAAGAAATCGAACTTGAAGATGCATTCGAAAACATGGGTGCAAAACTTGTTGCTGAAGTAGCAAGCAAAACAAACGATATTGCTGGGGACGGAACAACTACAGCAACTGTTTTAGCTCAAGCAATGATTCGTGAAGGTCTTAAAAACGTAACATCTGGTGCTAATCCAGTTGGCGTACGTAAAGGGATTGAAAAAGCAGTTGCAACAGCTGTTGCTGAACTTAAAGGTATTTCTAAACAAATTGAAGGCAAAGAGTCTATCGCTCAAGTAGCGGCAATCTCTGCAGCTGACGAAGAAGTTGGCCAACTAATTGCTGAAGCAATGGAGCGCGTTGGTAACGACGGCGTTATCACAATTGAAGAGTCTAAAGGATTCTCAACAGAGCTTGAAGTTGTAGAAGGTATGCAATTTGACCGTGGATATGCTTCTCCATACATGGTAACAGACCAAGATAAAATGGAAGCAGTTCTTGAAGATCCATATCTTTTAATCACAGATAAAAAGATTACAAACATTCAAGAAATCCTTCCAGTACTAGAGCAAGTAGTACAACAAGGTAAACCACTACTATTAATCGCTGAAGATGTTGAAGGGGAAGCTCTTGCAACACTAGTAGTGAACAAACTTCGCGGTACATTCAACGCTGTAGCTGTTAAAGCACCAGGCTTTGGCGACCGTCGTAAAGCAATGCTTGAAGACATCGCTACTTTAACTGGCGCAGAAGTTATTACTGAAGATCTTGGTTTAGATCTTAAATCTGCAAACATTACTCAACTAGGCCGTGCGTCTAAAGTTGTTGTAACAAAAGACAACACAACAGTTGTTGAAGGTTCTGGAGATTCTCAACAAATCGCAGCTCGCGTAAGCCAAATCCGTGCTCAATTAGAAGAAACTACTTCTGAATTTGACCGTGAAAAATTACAAGAGCGTCTTGCTAAACTAGCTGGCGGCGTTGCCGTTGTTAAAGTTGGTGCAGCAACTGAAACAGAATTAAAAGAGCGTAAACTTCGCATCGAAGACGCCCTAAACTCTACTCGTGCAGCAGTAGAAGAAGGAATCGTTGCTGGTGGTGGTACAGCTCTAGTTAACGTATATAACAAAGTAGCTGCTCTAAGTGAAGAAGGCGACGTTCAAACAGGTATCAACATCGTACTTCGTGCGCTAGAAGAGCCAGTACGTCAAATCGCACACAACGCTGGTCTTGAAGGATCAATTATCGTTGAGCGTCTTAAAAAAGAAGATGTTGGCACTGGTTACAATGCAGCAACTGGTGAGTGGGTAAACATGGTTGAAGCTGGTATCGTTGACCCAACGAAAGTAACTCGTTCAGCTCTTCAAAACGCAGCATCTGTAGCAGCTATGTTCCTAACAACTGAAGCTGTTGTAGCTGACAAGCCAGAAGAAAACGCTGGCGGCGGAATGCCTGACATGAGCGGCATGGGTGGAATGGGCGGCATGATGTAATTCATGCCTTCTACCCCTTAATATAGACGGCTTATAAAAGCTATCTGTGAGAGAAGGTCTCTCATCAGTTTACAAAACTGGTGGGAGGCCTTTTCTTTTTTTAGATTGATTTCTAACATAAAACAATTATTTTATATGGAGTTGTTTGAGCTGGAATGCTTTTAGTTGCAGCCCCATAAATAACAACTAGATCTCGGTTTACAGGTATTCTTGAAAAAAATTGTCCGTTTGTTAATAGTATTTGAGTATAGGATGCTATATTTATTTGTAATTGTCCATCACTACTCACTAACTGGCTATTAAAGTAATCTACTTTCACATTTTGACCTGTACTCTCTTTTACAATAACAAGTGCCTGGTATTGTGGTGGATAAATAAGAGGAACAGGGGCATCTCCGTCATAATATCCAGTTATATAATCTCCTACTGATACTGCAACATGATCCACAAAGTAAGTTGAAGGTCCTGCTACAAAATTTACGACCGCTCCTAATTCATTTTCTACTGAAATTAACTTGTAACACCCTGCATTGCCCTCATTCTCTCCTACATTCAAATCCGAAATCATCTTAATGACCCCATTAAAAAAATAAAAATTTGTCATCTCTATCCCTCCATTATTACACGAATGCACCGATTATTTTCTGATGTACCATATGCAAACTTATGCCTACATGACACTTATAAAGAAAATGATGGGGATGGATAAAACGCTAAAAAGACTATTCCGTCCATAAAATTTGCAACAATAATTATGATATGTAGGTAAAGGCCCATTTCTTAGCGAACAAGTTGATAGGCAAACAACCAAAGAATATGATGCAATAAGATTTGAAAATAAAGGAGTTTAATATGATGTACCCTTATCATAAAAACGTGGGTTATGACTATTTAAATCATCAACAAACACCTTCTCATTTAGACCAAAGAGGCTTTGATGCAAGACAATTCAGTGGTTTTTTTCCTTCTACACTACCTACACCCCCGCCACTGGGACCACCTGGACCTCCTAGCCAAGGCCCTACTTCCGGCCCACCAACTGCTCCACCACCAACTTTTGTTCCTCAACAACAAGTAGAAACATTTGCGGTTGATCCAGGTGGGATTGCAAGATGTTTATTCAATTATACGTATGTATGGTTAAGAGGAGCTGAACAGTTCTGGTTCTACCCAATATTTGTTGGTCGAACTTCTGTTGCAGGATATCGTTGGACTGGATTTAACTGGGTTTATTTTGGAATTGACCTGCGTCAAATTCAATCGTTTACTTGCTTTTAAACAGATATGGTCTACCATGATTTAATAAAGGTTTGTTAATAATAACAGAGGTGAAAGCTTGATATAAAAAAGTTGTTCTAAGGAAAATTAACCTTTTGGGCAGCTTTTTTTATTGTGATAAATTGAGAGTAATAAGGGGGAGTGCTCATGAATTTTATACACGATCTCACTGCAGAGTCTAAAGTTGCTACAGGTTTAATAATTGCTGAAAAACTGTTTTACATAATAAAATCTAATGAGCCTGGATATCAAACAGGCAGAGGGGCTCTTGATGACTGTTGGAAATGGCTTACAGGAGAAAATGTAACTGGAGATGATCTTTATAACTACATAGACAGTGGGGATTACATTGATATAACTGAATTTGCCAACGATGAAGAAGATAGATCAAAACAACACGCATGGTATGCCGTTTTAGATGCAGTTTCCTATACAATTTATCAAGCATATCAAAAGGAAAACGTAAAAATTGTTCCTCAAGCAATGGAAAGTATTAATGATGATGCATTGAAAACGTTAGGAGAAAATGCAATAGAATCAGGTTTATTTAATTTTGAAAGTATTCATAATATCAAAACATATATATTAGAAAATTATTCTTCAGGTTCAAAATTAAAAAGACCAACTTCTTTAATACTAAAGCAGTTATAGGTAATAAATGTTGATAGCAGTACGATGCCCGTATATAGGTTTATTAGTAGTAAGATAGAAAGAAATACTTACACTTTACTAACAAATAAAAGGATGCTCAAAAGGTTAATTAACTTTTGAGCATCCTTTTTTATTGATCTTCCTAATATTGTTCTAATAAAAAGGCTTCCTATATTACTCACTTTATTTAAGTTATCAAAAAAGAGTATAAAGGAATGGAATAAATTTATAAATATTCAATTTACAAGCAATACCTCAAACCTATATAATAAAAACCAACTAATATCACAAAAAACCATAAAATATCAACAAACTATTAACAATGTATTAATAATCACTTTACAATCGTTTTTTATAATTTGAGTAGAAAGAAAAGGAGAATGAATGATGTCTTTATTAGCTGAAGAAAGAAAGAAGAGAATTATAGAGATAGTAAATAATGAAGGACAGGTGAAGGTAAATAATCTTGCAAAGATTTTTAAAGTATCAACAGAAACTATTCGTCGTCATCTAGAAGAATTAGAAAGTGAACAAAAAATTAGAAAAGTTCACGGTGGAGCAGTAAGAGTTGAAGAAGATTCTAATGAATTGTCTATGTTTAAGAGAAGAATCCTCCATATTGATCAAAAAATTATCATTGGTCTAAAAGCTGCATCTTTTGTGGAAGATGGAGAGGTTATTTTTATTGATGAAGGAAGTACGACGTTACAAATGGCTTCTTCTATCAAACGAAAGAAAGATGTGACGGTTATTACGAACTCATTTCCTTTTGCAGCTAAGCTAATGGAATATGAGGATAATGAACATCCGTTTAAAGGAGAAATGATTTTCCTTGGAGGGCATGTAAAAGGTGATCATTTTCGTACTTCTGGTTCTTTAGCAGAGAAAATGGCTAAGGAGCTCTTTGTAGATAAAGCCTTTATTTCTATTGATGGGCTTGATTATCATGCAGGTATCACAAGTTACGATTTAGATAAATGTATGCTTTCTAATATCTTTATGGCTAATGCTAAGCAATCTTATATCTTAAGTGACTCTTCAAAGATTGGTAATATTGCTAATTACAAAATACAAGATCTAAGTGAAGTGAACTATATTATTACGAATGTACCATATGTTAAAGACTTTGGAATAAATGATTCTAAGTGGATTCAAGCTGATTAGGAGACTAAGATTGAGAGCATTTCAGCTCAATTACCTCCTAAGACATCTATAAATATTTGCGTTTAACTTTAAAGGTGGAGGTGAGTTGTTTGCTAAAGCTAGAGCAAATTAGTAAACAGTATGATAACAAGGTAGTGCTTGATAACATTAGTTTGGAAATTAATAAAGGCGAGATTGTTTCGTTACTTGGACAAAGTGGAAGCGGGAAAACAACGCTATTAAATATTATTTTAGGTCTAACAAAAATGGATAAAGGGAGAATTATTTTTGACAATGAGAATTTGACGAATGTAAAGATGAAGGATCGAGGATTTAATATTGTATTTCAAGATTATGCCCTTTTTCCTCATTTGAATGCCTATGACAACATTGTATATGGGCTGAAGAATAAACGAGGGTTAGTGACTGAAGAAGAATTAAAAGAGTATATTAATTTCCTTGAGCTAAAGCCTCATCTAAATAAAAAAATTAGTGAATTATCTGGAGGACAAAAACAGAGGGTAGCACTAGCTAGAACTTTAGTGATGAAGCCAAAACTTCTTCTCCTTGATGAACCATTAAGTGCCCTTGATGGAGTTATTAAGGAATCAATTAAAGAAAGAATTAAATCAATTGCAAAGGAATTTCAGCTCACAACTATTATTGTAACCCATGATCCAGAAGAAGCATTAACTTTATCTGATAAGATTCTTATTATTAATCAAGGGAGTATCTCTCAATTTGGGACACCTCATGAAATTATTCACCAACCAAAGAATGAATTTGTGAAAGGATTTATATTAAAACAATTACAGATTAAAAGACAAAATATCTTTCATTTATTTGGTGAGCAATATGCTTAATGTACGTACAGAAATGAGAGTGATATATGGGATAATCTTAATGATTTTCTTCTTGTTCTTGATATTACCGCTTGGAATACTTGTTGTCCGTTCCTTCGAAGGCAGTCAAGGGTTTGATATATATAATTACGTAAACATTCTGTCTAATAGTGAACTAATGACAGCTTTTGCAAACAGTATCAAGATTTCTAGTATTACAGCAGCTATTACAACTATTCTTGCTTTCTTAATAGCGTACGCGTTTCATTTTACTAATATCTTTAAGCCTTTAAAAAGTGCGATAAAAATAGGTATTTTAATTCCAATGTTGCTGCCGACCATTACATATGGGTTTGCCATCATGTACTCTTTTGGTAATCAAGGTCTTATTACACAAATATTAGGAGAACCATTATTTAATATCTATGGATTTAATGGTTTGCTGTTAGGATACGTTATTTACACATTGCCTTCAGCATTTCTCTTAATTAATAACTCATTTTCGTATATCGATAAGAAGTTTATGATTGTTAGTACATTAATGATGGATAGTTCAATAAGAAGTTTTTACAATACAATTTTAAGACCAATGCTTGGTACACTAGGAGGCGCATTTGTTCTTTCCTTTATCCTAAGTTTTACAGATTACGGAATACCAGCTTCACTTGGAGGAACATATTCTGTTGTAGCGACGCACTTATATCAAGTTATGTTAGGAACGATACCAAACTTTAGTGATGGGGCAGTTATTGCTGTATTCATGCTTTTACCAGCATTATTTGCTATTATTTTGCTCAAGTACTTAGAGCGTTTCAATTTTCACTATGATAAATTTACTCCTATTGATATTATTCAAAATCGAGTTCGAGATAGTGTTCTAGGAATCATATCTATTGGGGTAGTAGTGGGGATGTTTTCTATCTTTCTCGTCATGTTTATTGCACCATTTTTAACGAACTTCCCTTACAATTTAACATTCACATTTCAGCATTTTGTTAATGTATTTACAACGAGTGGTTTAAGCATGGTTTATAAAAATTCTGTCATTGTGGCCATTTTTACAACGGTTATAGGGATTGTAATTGCCTATTGCTCAGCTATTTTAAATACGAGGACAAGCTTAAAAGGAAGAGGGACTTTTGATCTTGTATCTATGGTTACAAATACGTTACCTGGTATGGTACTTGGTCTTTCTTATCTCTTATTATTCAATGAAAGTACCCTAAAAGGAACTTTCATTATCATAATATTCTGTAATATTGTTCACTATTTTACGACACCTTATTTAATGGCAAAAAACTCTCTGTCTAAAATGAATCCTACGTGGGAGACAACAGGTGGTCTGCTTGGTGATAGCTGGTTTAAAACAATTTATCGTGTTATTCTGCCGAACTCGGCTTCCACTGTTACCGAGATGTTCAGTTACTATTTTATTAATTCTATGGTAACTGTAAGCGGAATTATCTTTCTAGTATCTGCACAAACATCTCTTGTATCAAGTGAAATTAAGGAACTCCAGCATTTTGCTAAGTTCAACGAGATTTTCGTACTATCTTTACTCATATTTTGTACAAACATTGTAGTTAAACTCATTTGTGATTTTATACAGAAGAGGCAATTTCAAAAAACTTAATGAAGTGAGGGACAATAAATGAGGATGAAGAAAAGGCTACTTATTATATTAATTGGACTTGTCGTCATCATGGCAGGATGTGGAGCAAAATCAGCAAACAGTGGCGATGACAAAGTTGTGATTTATTCCAATGGAGATGAAGAAGCAATAGCAGCAATGGAGAAATCGTTAAAAGATGCTGGGTATGAAGGGAAATATATCATTCAATCTCTTGGTACATCTGAATTAGGAGGAAAACTAATGGCTGAAGGAGAGCAGATAGAGGCTGACTTAGTCACTATGAGTTCTTATTTTCTAGAAAGTGCCGAAGAGCAGCATTCAATGTTTAAAGATTTAACGTTTGAAACGAAAACAATTGATAAGTATCCAGCTTTTTATACTCCCATCTTAGCTAATACAGGCGCTGTATTTTTTAATACAGAAATGATGAAACAAAAAGGGGTGGATATACCCAAGTCCATTAAAGATTTAGCAAGTCCGGAATATAAGGGAATGGTTTCTATTCCTAATATTATGGATTCCTCTACAGGATGGATGTTGATCCAAGCCATCATCAGTGAATATGGGGAAGAAGAAGGAAAGAAAGTAATGGCAGGAATTGTAGAGAATGCAGGGCCCCATTTAGAAAGCTCTGGTTCAGGTTCAATTAAAAAGGTACAGGCTGGAGAAGTTGCTGTAGGGTTTGGTCTTCGTCATCAGGCAGTGGAAGTGAAGCAGTCAGGAGCACCTATAGACTTCATTGACCCTGTTGAAGGGAATTTCTCTAATACAGAATCATTAGCAGTAATCAATAAAAAAGATAAGAAGACAGAACTGGCAATGGATATGGCAAAGGTTATTGTAGAAGATGCAAGAGCTGAACTTATTAACTATTACCCTGTTCCTTTGTATGAAGGAGAGACCGTAGATGAAGAAAATAAAGCTGCTAATAATAAAGTGTTTAAAGAACCATTGACAGTTGAGCTTCTCGAAAAACATCAAGCATTTTTTAATTCTTCAAAATAAAAGGGGACGAGGATTATGAAACAATATAAACTTTTAACTCCGGGACCATTGACAACAACAGAAAACGTGAAAAAAGAGATGCTTTTTGATCGTTGTACATGGGATGATGATTATAAAATCATCACTCAGAAAATTAGAAGAGAACTTTTGGAGTTAGCCCACGCAACAAGTGAACACTATACTGTTGTATTAATGCAAGGGAGCGGTTCTTTCGCAGTAGAATCTGTTATGACAACGGCATTAACGAAACAGGACAAGGTACTAATCATTACGAATGGAGCGTATGGGGAGCGTATCGTCAAAATGGCAACATACCTAGGACTGAATTTCGTGGAGTTGGCAACAAAATATGACGAACATCCAGATGAGCAGAAAATTAGAAACCTACTGGAAGAAGATAAGAGCTTCACTCATATTGTCATGGTTCATTGTGAAACAACAACCGGGATTTTAAATCCAATTGAGATGATTTCACGTGTGGCAAAAGATTTTAATAAAAAGCTAATTATTGATGCGATGAGTAGCTTTGGAGGTATGGATATTAATGTTCCCGCATTAGGGATTGACTTTTTGATCAGTAGTGCAAATAAATGTATTCAAGGAGTTCCAGGGTTTGGGTTTGTGATAGCTAAGATTGATAGTTTAGAAGTTTGTGAGGGGAATTCTAGGAGTTTATCGCTAGATTTATATGATCAGTGGAGAGAAATGAATAAGGATGGGAAATGGCGATTTACTTCCCCTACTCATGTGGTGGCAGCCTTCTCTAAGGCTATAGATGAGCTCGCGGAAGAAGGTGGCATTTCTGCACGATATAATCGGTACGTCAACAATAATAAGCTTCTTTGTAAAAGAATGAAGGAGATGGGATTTGAATCGTACATTGGGGAAGCAAAGCAGTCTCCTATTATTACCTCATTCCTATATCCAAACGAACACTTTAGTTTTGAACCTTTTTATAGATACATGAAGGAAAGAGGGTTTGTCATTTATCCGGGCAAGTTAACAGACATAGATACATTTAGAATTGGTAACATTGGTGAAGTTTATGAAGAGGATATCCACCAGTTATGTAATATTATAAATGAATTCATGGGAGTGAAGGCGTAATGAGTAAAATAGAAGGTGTTATTTTTGATTGGGCAGGAACGACTGTAGATTTTGGATGCTTTGCACCAGTAAATGTATTTGTAGATATTTTCAAGCAAGCTGGAATCGACGTTACGATAGCTGAAGCACGTAAGCCGATGGGAATGTTGAAGATCGATCATATAAGGACTATGCTGTCCATGCCGAGAATCTCTAAGCTTTGGGAAGAGCTTTATGGAAGAGCTTTTAATGAAATGGATGTAGAGAATTTATATGAGGAGTTTGAGCCTGCATTACTTCAATCCTTATCCCAATATACAGATCCAATCCCAGAAGTAGTGAATGTCGTAAATGTGCTAAGAGAAAAAGGGCTAAAGTTAGGTTCAACTACTGGATATACAAATAAAATGATGGATGTAGTTGTACCTAATGCCTTAAAAAAAGGATACGGACCTGACTTTTATATTACAGCTGATGAAACAAACTCCTATGGAAGACCTTATCCATATATGATTTTTAGAAACATGGAAAAATTAAAAATTTCATCCGTTCGTCATGTAATAAAAGTTGGAGATACAATTTCAGATATAAAAGAAGGAATCCAGGCAGGAGTATGGTCAGTTGGTGTAATTGTTGGTAGCTCAGAAATGGGGTTATCTCAAAGTGAATTTAATGCTTTGTCTCCTGATGATAAAAAGATAGCTATTAACCAAACAAGGCAAGTATTTCTTGATAGTGGGGCCGATTTTACGATAGAAACGATGAAAGACCTTCCATTATTAATTGATAAAATTAATGGAATATTATCTAAAGATCAATTGGTAATAGAGCATAGATAAAAAAGAAAGGGTTCGGTAGATAATTTGAGCTCTGTGATTCTTAGAATTTGAGAGATTCCACTTATAATATTAATAAGTGATAAAAAAGATCAGCAATAAGAAAATGTAGATTGAGAGGTTATCTATAAGTTCCTTGAACTTTTGGTAAGCCTCTTTTTCTTGCTTTTATATCTAGGTTTTTGTCGATATAGGTTTTATTTCAAAAGCCTCGTTATTAAATAAAAAAGTCCTTAAAGTACAATATAAAGGCTTTATTGTACAAATACTTTTTCCTCGGTATTGTTTTATAATAATTTATAGAAACAGTCATTTATCTTTACTTTGAAATGATAGCGATTTCATGGAATTACTTTTTAAGGGGGAATAGGGAATGAAAACAGGATTAGTAACAGATATTTTAGGATATATGCCATTTGAAGACATGCTAGATAAGTGTGTGGAATTAGGAATAGAGTCATTAGAACTTGGATGTGGAAACTGGTCAAAGGCTCCACATATCAATGTTGATGAATTATTAGAAAACGCTATCAAAAGGGAGCAGTTTATGGATTCCTTAAAGAAAAGAGGAATTGAGATTGCAGCACTCAACTGCTCAGGAAATCAGTTGAATCCATCACAAGAGGGAAAAATGCACAAAGTAGGTGTCGAAAAAACGTTTCAGCTTGCAGGACTTTTAGGAGTTGAGACTGTTGTGATGATGTCTGGTTGTCCTGGAGGAGGGCCGGATGATAAAACACCAAACTGGATCACACATCCAATCTTACCGCAGCACTTTGACATGCTCCAGTGGCAATGGAATGAAGTAGCCTTCCCGTATTGGGAAAAAGCTGTGAAATCGGCAGAGGGATACGGAGTTAAAAAAATTGCAATTGAAAATTTAGGATATAATCTCGTGCACAATGCAGAAACAATGTTTAAGCTTCGTAATGAAGTAGGAAATATGGTAGGTATGAACTTTGATCCTAGCCACTTGTTCTGGATGGGTGGGGATCCTATAACAACAGTTCGAACATTAGGCGATGCTATCTATCATATCCATGCGAAGGATGTTCGGTTAGAACGAGGAATTGTTGATGCGCAAGGATTAATTGATGTAAAACCAATGGAAAGCTTTGCATCTCGTTCTTGGAATTATGTTGCACTTGGATATGGCCATGATAGTGCATGGTGGAAAGAATTTTTCACAGTTATAAAAATGACAGGCTATAAGGGACCTATTGTTTTAGAGATGGAAGACTTAACAATGGAACCAATCACAGGTGTAAGAAAATCAATGGATATATTAAAAGAAACGTTACCAAGAGAATTTGAAACAAAAGCTAGTGTCTCCGTAACAATATAAGGTTGATAGAGCTCGGCATAGAAAGCAAGAGACTTTAAGAGGAGAGATCAATATGGGTGGAGAGAGGAAACAAAAGTCATTCTTAACTACTATTATTGTTATTTCAACCTTCGGAGGACTTCTTTTTGGTTATGATACAGGAGTTATTAACGGTGCTTTGCCTTTTATGTCTGAAACACTTGGACTTAATGCATTCACAGAAGGAGTCGTCGCTAGTTCGCTCCTTCTGGGCGCCGCGATAGGAGCTATTGTTGGAGGTAGGCTATCTGATTACATGGGAAGGCGAAAGAACATTATCTATCTTGCTGTTTTGTTCTTTGTTGGAACGCTTGGATGTACATTTGCTCCTAATGTAACGGTGATGGTCATCTTTCGTTTCCTATTAGGGCTTGCTGTTGGAGGGGCATCTGTTACGGTTCCTACTTATCTAGCAGAAGTATCGCCTGTAGAGCGAAGAGGAAGAATGGTTACACAAAATGAGTTAATGATCGTAGGAGGACAATTATTAGCTTTCACTTGTAATGCTGTATTAGGAAACATGATGGCTGATGATGTTAACGTTTGGCGCTATATGCTAGCCATTGCATCCTTACCTGCTGTATTTCTATTCATCGGTATGTTAAGAATGCCTGAAAGTCCACGTTGGCTTATTTCAAAAGGAAAAAACGAAGAAGCTTTAACCGTGCTCCAGAAAATTCGTACAAGAGATCAAGCTCAGATTGAGCTTGATGAAGTTAAGGGAACGGTTTTAAAAGACAGTAAGCTAAAGCAGGCTTCTTTAAAGGATCTATCTATCCCTTGGATACGACGTATTGTATTTTTAGGAATTGGGATTGCAGTTGTTCAGCAGATTACAGGCGTTAACTCAATTATGTATTACGGTACTCAAATTTTAAGGGATTCAGGCTTCGAAACAGAAGCAGCTCTAATTGCCAATATCGCAAATGGCTTAATTTCTGTTATTGCGGTATGTATCGGGATTTGGTTGCTTGGCAAAGTACGACGCAGACCAATGCTTTTAGTTGGTCTTGCTGGAACTACTACTTCCCTTTTACTTATTGGTATATTCTCTAATGTACTCGCTGGAAGTGATATGCTTCCTTATGTGGTTCTATCACTAACAGTAACATTCCTCGCCTTTATGCAAGGTGCTGTTGCACCAGTAACATGGCTTATGCTTGCTGAGATTTTTCCTTTACGTATAAGAGGATTAGGAATGGGAATTAGTGTTTTCTGCTTGTGGATCGCTAATTTCTTTATTGGCTTAACATTTCCGGTGCTTCTTGAGAAGATTGGCTTATCAACAACCTTTTTCGTTTTCACAGCTCTAGGAGTAATAGCAATCGTATTTGTAAAAGGCTTCTTACCTGAAACAAAAGGTAAAACGCTAGAAGAGCTGGAGTCTCAATTTCGTTCTCATGGAGACAAATATAGTCAAAAAGAAGCGTCTGAAGAAGTTCTTTAATTCTATTTTCGTAGGTGTTTTAAAATAGAAATGGATTTACTGAAAGAGGAGGATGCTTAATGAGTTTAGCAACTACTATTCGAACTTTACAACGTGGAGCCAGTTGTTGTGTCGGACGGGACCTTTCTATCCGTGTACACTATTGGGGAGCTGACAGGAAACATCCTGGTACTCCAATCCATAAGCATTCATTCTTTGAGATTTGCTATGTTATAGATGGAACTGGGCTTTATTCTGAGAATAATGAGGATTTTCTTCTTGAGAAAGGAACGTTCTTTCTTTCGCGTCCTCATCACCTTCATAGAATTCATAAAGGAAATAACTTATTTCTCTTTTGGGTTGCCTTTGAAATAGAGAAGGAAAATACCTCAGAAAAACAGCAGCTTCTCTTTGAGAAATTAGCCATTGAAGACAGTATCTATATTCCAAATAGCGAGGATAATGCAACTGTTTTGCTATGGAAGTCGTTAATGCAGCATGCTGAGCAAACATCTTCGGCTGATATTTTAAACACTCTGGGTGTATCGCTTATATTGTCTTTGCAATCTCTATTTTGTGGAATAGAAGATGATCAACGCCCTAAGCCTTCTTACGATAAAGGAAGAAAGATTGTAGAAGAAGCTCAAAGGTTTATCAAAGATAATTTGGACCAACCTCTTTCACTAAATGATGTAGCATGCTTCTTTCATATTTCTCCACGCCACTTGTCGCGCTTATTTAGTGAGACAGTAGGGATTCCCTACACTTACTATGTACGACATGAAAGGATTAGAGAAGCAACAAAGAAAATTCGCTCAACAAGTCACTCTATACAATCTATTGCAGATGAGTGTGGGTTTACTTCCGTCCATTATTTTTGCCGCGTATTTTTACAAGAGACAAGCATCACTCCTGCTGAATATAGAAGGAGAAATCAAGTCTAGGTACTGAGCTATGTTAGAAGAGCAAGTCTAAAAAATGACCTTAAAAGACAAAAAATCGACTTCATAATCTAAAGAAAAATATCAGATTATTCTTATAATTATAGTTGCATATAAACAGTTTTGCTTATTTCACTCAATAATTCAACAATGAGAGGAGTTTTTAATATGATAAATGGTGAAAGAAAGATTTCAAGACCTTTACGCTGGGGAATGGTAGGTGGAGGAAGACTTGGACAAGTTGGATATAAACATCGTATTGGGGCTTTGCGTGACAACACAGCTTTTATATTAAAGGCAGGAGCTTTTGATATTGATCCTGAACGTGGAAAAGATTTTGGGATAAATATTGGAGTTGAAGATTCCCGCTGTTATCCAAACTACCAAGCTATGTTTGCTGAGGAAGCTAAGCTGGAAGATGGTGTAGAAGTTGTATCAATTGCTACACCAAACGGAACTCATTATGAGATTACAAAAGCAGCGTTAGAAGCTGGCCTTCATGTTATTTGTGAGAAGCCGTTATTCTTTACATCAGAAGAAGGAGAAGAAATTAAACGTCTTGCTGAACAAAAAGGAAAGATTGTTGGTGTGACTTATGGATTCTCTGGAAATCAAATGCTACTTCAAATGCGCGCTATGATTGAACAAGGAAAAATCGGTGATATTCGAATTGTAGATCTTCAGTATACACACGGTTTTAGTTCAACAGAAGATGCAGATAAATTTAGCGATGCTCAAAAGTGGAGAGTAGATCCTAAAATAGCAGGACCAACATTTGTATTAGGTGACTTATCAACACACACTTATTATATGTCTCAGCTTATTATGCCACATATGAAAGTTAAAAAATTGCTTTGTGACCGACAAAGCTTTATTCATAGCAGAGCACCACTAGAGGACAACGCATTTGTCTCCATGCACTACGAAAACGGAGCTGTTGGCCGACTTTGGACTTCTTCAGTTAATGCAGGCTGCATGGATGGACATCGAATTCGAATTGTCGGTTCAAAAGCAAGCCTAGAATGGTGGGACAGCAAGCCTGGTGAACTACGCTACGAAGTACAGGGAGAGCCTGTTCAAACTTTAATTCGTGCGATGCCATACCTTGATGAGCAGTGTAATGCTGACGAACGATTGGGGGCTCTTCATACAGAAGGTTTATCAGAGTCATGGGCAAATATATATTTGAAATTTGCAATGGCAATTGATGCGAAAAATCATGATGATGAAGAAACACTAAGAAGCTTAGTTTATCCTGATATCGATGCTGGAATTGACGGAATTCGCTGGCTTGAAAATTGTGTACGCTCAGCAGAAAACGGATCTGTATGGGTAGACTTTGCTGACCGTCCACTATTAGATGTAAATTAAGTGTAGGAAAAGTATAATTTAGCTGTCTGGGGAAAGGGTTCTCCAAGGTTGCCTGAACCTTGGAGAACCCTTTTTCTATTATCTTGCTCGCAAACACATAAATTTTATTCTTGTATAATCAATAAGTTCGTGGTATTCTATTTGTGTAAACGGTTACATAAACTTAGAGGAGGGGAGCAAATGGCAACAATTCGAGATGTAGCGAAAGTAGCAGGTGTATCAGTTGCTACCGTATCTCGTGTTCTAAATGAAAATGGATATGTCCATGAAGATACAAGAAAACGAGTGGAAACTGCCATGGAAGAGCTCAATTATAGCCCCAATGAAGTAGCCCGCTCCCTTTATAAAAAGAAGTCAAAGCTGATTGGCTTATTGCTGCCAGACATTACAAACCCATTCTTCCCACAACTAGCACGAGGGGTAGAAGATGAAATACAAAAAGAAGGGTTTCGCTTATTGTTTGGAAATAGCGATGAACAGCCTGAAAAAGAACTCGATTATATTCATACATTTGTTCAAAATAACGTAGTTGGTATTATTTCAGCTACAAATGATAGAAGTGATACAAATTATAAAGATTTATCAATTCCAGTTGTGTTTCTAGATCAAACGTCGAAAGACTATCCATCAGTTTATGGAGATGGAAGAGAAGGCGGTAGAACAGCAGCCAAGGAAATGGTAAAACGAGGGAGCAAACGAATAACTATACTAAAAGGCCCAGCTCATATCCAGCCTGCTCAAGATCGATTTCAAGGAGCGCTAGAATACTTGAGTGAATCAAATGTTGATTTTTATGTGATGGGAACAACATCCTTTGCTTTTGAAGA
This sequence comes from Priestia filamentosa, assembly GCF_900177535.1. Taxonomy (NCBI): domain Bacteria; kingdom Bacillati; phylum Bacillota; class Bacilli; order Caryophanales; family Bacillaceae; genus Priestia; species Priestia filamentosa. The sequence goes on along the minus strand of NZ_FXAJ01000016.1, from coordinate 21,463 downwards.
AGCTAAAAAATGGGCAAAAGAATTGTTTGAAACATACCCAGATACAGACGGAGTCCTCGCAAGTAATGATATTGTGGCAACAGCAGTTTTACATGAAGCCCTTCGTCTTGGGAAGTCTATTCCGAAAGAGGTTCAAATCATTGGGTTTGATGATATTCCGCAGAGCAGCCTGCTTTTTCCGTCTCTATCAACAATGAGACAACCTGCTTATGAAATGGGCAAAGAAGCTGCTTGTCTCTTAATCAAGTTAATGAGGAAAGAATATGTTGAGCAAAATCATGTTGAAATGCCTGTGACATTTATTGAACGAGAAACGACAAGAGAGGTTGAGGTAAATGAGTGAAATTGTAGTTATTGGAAGTTCATCAATGGACTTAGTTGTAACATCTGCAATACGGCCAGGGGCTGGAGAGACCGTTCTTGGAGAATCATTTAAAACAGTACCAGGGGGAAAAGGGGCAAACCAAGCGGTTGCAGCTGCTCGATTAGGAGCAAACGTAAAGATGATTGGCTGTGTAGGAGATGATCACTACGGAAAAGAAATCCTAGTTAACTTTAAAGAAAATCATGTTAATGTAACCAATGTGAAACCGGTTACAGGTGTGGGAAGCGGAACGGCTCATATTGTATTAGCAGAAGGTGATAATAGCATTGTTTTTGTCAAGGGAGCTAATGATTATATTACACCTGAATATGTGAAGAGTGTGATTGATGACATTAAGAAAGCTAAAATTGTTCTCATTCAACAAGAAATTCCAGAAGAAACAGTAGAATATGTGAGTGACATTTGTGAGGAGTATAATATCCCACTTCTCCTTAATCCAGCGCCAGCTCGCCCGCTTTCTCAAGACGTGATTAACCGCGCCACATATATTACGCCAAATGAACATGAAGCAGCAGTGTTATTTAACAATTTAAGTATAGAAGAAGCATTAAAAAAATATCCAAACAAATTATTTATTACAGAAGGAAAGCAAGGGGCTCGTTACTATGACGGAGAGAAAGAAATCCTTGTTTCATCCTATACTGTAGACGCTGTTGATACGACAGGGGCAGGAGATACATTCAATGCAGCACTAGCTGTAGCCTTAGTAGAAGGAAAAAACATTGAAGAAAGTTTACAATTTGCTAATCGTGCTGCATCCTTATCTGTTACAAAGTTTGGAGCACAAGGTGGTATGCCAACGCGAGAAGAAGTGGAGGGAGCGCTATGAAACGAAAAGGAATATTAAATAGCCATATCTCAAAAGTGCTCGCAGATCTAGGACATACAGACCTCATCGCTATTGCCGATGCAGGTCTTCCCATTCCAGATCATGTACCTCGTATTGATCTAGCTCTTACATTAGGTGTGCCAAGCTACAGAGATGTGGTGAATGCGGTTACGGATGATATGGTCGTTGAAAAAGTGACAATTGCAAGTGAGATGAGTACTCAAAACCAGGATGTTATGCAGTATATGCAAGAGAGGTTCACTAACACGGATATTCAAGAAGTTTCTCATGAAGAGTTCAAACATTTAACAAACAACGTCAAAGCCGTTATTCGAACAGGTGAAGTTACTCCATATGCTAACTGTATTTTACAAGCAGGTGTAATCTTCTAGAAAGAGGTGAGCGTTATGCATATTAAAATGAATGGAATTCATAAAGCATTTGGAACAAACCAAGTGTTGTCAGGAGTAGATTTCGAATTGAAAGAAGGTGAAGTTCACGCTTTGATGGGTGAGAACGGAGCTGGAAAATCGACAATGATGAACATCTTAACGGGTCTTCATAAACGTGATCAAGGAACCATTTTCATTGATGGAAAAGAGACATATTTTAAGAGTCCAAAAGAAGCAGAGCAGTATGGTATTGCGTTTATTCATCAAGAGTTAAATGTTTGGCCAGATATGACTGTACTCGATAACTTATTTATTGGAAAAGAGCTGAAAACACCGCTTGGGTTTTTAAAGATGAAAGAAATGAAATCGCTATCAAAAAAGCAGTTTGAAAAACTTTCGGTTACAATTCCACTGGAGCAAGAAGCAGGGCTTTGTTCAGTTGGTCAGCAGCAAATGATTGAAATTGCTAAAGCACTAATGACAAATGCAAAAGTCATTATCATGGATGAGCCAACTGCTGCATTAACAGAACGTGAGATTCAGAAACTTTTTGAAGTAATCAATGCTCTTAGAAAAGAGGGAGTTTCCATTGTCTATATTTCGCACCGGATGGAAGAGATTTTCACCATTTGTGATCGCATTACAGTAATGCGAGATGGTAAAACCGTTGATACGAAGGCAATTAGGGAAACGAACTTTGATGAGGTTGTCCAGAAGATGGTTGGACGCGAATTAACTGATCGTTTTCCAGAACGAGCACCAACGCTTGGTGAAAAGGTGTTAGAAGTTCGCAATGCTACGAGAAATGGAGCTTTTCAAAAGGTAAGTTTTTCTGTGAAAGCAGGCGAAATCGTTGGAGTATCAGGGTTGATGGGAGCAGGCCGAACCGAGATTATGCGAGCCTTGTTTGGATTAGATAAATTAGACGATGGCGAGATATTAGTGAATGGTCAGAAAGTATCGATTAAAAACCCATATGAAGCCGTCAAACTAGGAATTGGATTTATTACTGAAGACCGTAAAACAGAAGGGCTTATTTTAGATTTTTCGATTCGGGATAACATGGCGTTGCCGAACTTAAAAAGCTTTTCTAAAAAAGGGCTCATTGATGATAAGACAGAGAGTGAATTTGTCGACCTATTAATTAAGCGCTTACAAATCAAAACAGAATCAGGAAAAACAAGTGCGAAAAACCTTTCTGGTGGAAACCAGCAAAAAGTAGTTATTGCTAAATGGGTTGGTATCGGTCCAAAAGTGTTAATTTTAGATGAGCCAACGCGAGGAGTCGACGTTGGCGCGAAACGTGAAATTTACCAGTTAATGAATGAACTAACAGACAGAGGTGTTGCCATTATTATGGTCTCATCTGAGCTTCCTGAAGTACTTGGCATGAGCGATCGTATCCTCGTTGTTCATGAAGGTAGAATTACAGGAGAATTAATGAAGGAAGAAGCAACACAAGAAAAAATCATGACATTTGCAACAGGAGGGAATTAACATGAAAACAGCTATAAACAAAGTAAATCATGTTGATAATTTACTGCAAAAGCTTGGACCATTACTCGGATTTATTATTTTAGTTGCTATCGTGTCAATTTTAAATCCAAGCTTTTTAGAACCACTGAATCTATTAAATTTACTGCGTCAAGTTGCGATTAATGCGCTTATTGCCTTTGGAATGACATTTGTTATTTTAACGGGTGGGATTGATTTGTCAGTAGGATCAATTTTGGCTCTATCTAGTGCGCTAATTGCTGGAATGATTGTATCAGGTATTGACCCGATTTTAGCTATTTTAATTGGATGTATCTTAGGTGCAGTCATGGGGGCGATTAATGGTCTTCTTATTACAAAAGGAAAAATGGCGCCATTTATCGCAACGCTTGCAACAATGACAATTTTCCGTGGTTTAACGCTTGTCTATACAGATGGAAACCCAATTACAGGTCTTGGCGAAAACTATGCCTTTCAACTATTTGGACGTGGTTATTTCTTAGGTATTCCAGTTCCTGCAATTACAATGATTATTTCATTTGCAGTGCTGTGGGTGATTTTACACAAAACATCATTTGGCCGTAAAACATATGCCATTGGTGGAAATGAAAAAGCAGCTCTTATTTCAGGCATTAAAGTACCACGAGTAAAAGTGATGATTTATGCGCTAGCAGGACTTTTATCGGCACTAGCGGGAGCGATTTTAACATCTCGTTTAAACTCAGCGCAGCCAACAGCAGGAACTTCTTATGAGTTAGATGCGATTGCGGCTGTTGTATTAGGTGGAACAAGTTTATCTGGTGGACGTGGTTTAATTGTTGGAACATTGATTGGTGCTTTAATTATTGGAACGTTAAATAATGGTTTGAACTTATTAGGTGTATCATCATTCTTCCAAATGGTTGTAAAAGGTGTTGTTATCTTGATTGCGGTGTTAATTGATCGTAAAAAATCAGCATAGGAGGGGTTCTCATTGAAAAAGGTCTTACTTGTACTCATGTCGTTTTCACTTCTTATTCTAGCGGCTTGTTCATTAGAGCCTCCAGAATGGGCAAAACCAAAGAAAAAAGGAAATTTAGAAGATATTAAAATTGGCTTATCGGTTTCTACGTTAAATAACCCGTTCTTTGTTTCATTAAAAAATGGAGTTGTAAAAGAAGCGAAAAAGCAAGGAATGGACGTTGTGATTGTTGACGCACAGAACGATTCAGCTAAGCAAGTTAACGATGTTGAAGATTTACTACAACAAGGTGTTGATGTTTTACTAATTAACCCAACAGATTCAGCAGCTATTTCAACAGCCGTTCAATCAGCTAATAATATTGGCATTCCTGTTGTTACATTAGATCGTTCAGCAGATAAAGGAAAGGTCGAAACGTTAGTTGCTTCTGACAATGTAAAGGGTGGCGAAATGGCAGCTGATTACATTGTTGAAAAGTTAGGTGAAGGAGCTAAAGTAGCTGAACTTGAAGGAACTCCAGGAGCATCTGCAACACGTGAACGAGGCAAAGGATTTCACAATATAGCAGATCAAAAACTTGACGTTGCGGCAAAACAGTCTGCGGATTTTGATCGTACAAAAGGTTTGAATGTAATGGAGAACTTACTGCAAGGAAACTCAGATATTAAAGCAGTATTCGCTCATAATGATGAAATGGCATTAGGAGCTATCCAAGCAATTAACAGCTCAGGGCGAGATGTTCTTGTTGTTGGATTTGACGGAAATGAAGATGCCGTTAATGCTGTAAAAGAAGGGAAATTAGCAGCAACTGTAGCACAGCAACCAGAATTAATTGGTGAGCTAGCTGTTAAAGCTGCAAGTGATGTTCTAAAAGGCAAGAAAGTTGAAAAGAATATTGCAGCACCGTTAAAGTTAATGACGAAGAAATAATGAAAAAGCATCATGCGCCCTTTAGGGGAGTATGATGCTTTTAAAATTGTACAAACGTTAGAAGTTAAAATATAATAATATTGACAATAAATATTTTACAGGGGAACTCATACGAGTTGAGAAGGTAAAAACCTGACCCTTTGAACCTGAGAGTTAATACTCGCGTAGGGAGTAAAAGTATACAGTTTGTACATGAAGAATGTTCAGCCCTTTTACTTTTGCCGAGTGAAAGGGCTTTTTTGTATTCACTCTCTCTTTCAAGTTTATTGTAAATATAGGATTGAAAGGAATTTATTCGATGAAAAACTTTAAAGGAATTGCATTAGTAACAGGAGCAAGTAGAGGATTAGGATCTGAAATTGCAAGAACGTTCGTAGAAAATGGATACGGCGTTATTGTGAATTATTATCAGAACAAAGAAAGGGCCGAAATGTTAGTAGATGAGTTAGGGAAAGAAAATGCAATCGCACTTTATGCTGATATTACAAATAAACGTGATGTTGAAGAGTTAGTGAACCAAACGATTCAGCATTATGGATGTATTAATATCATTATTAATAATGCTCTGGTAAATTTTAGATTTGATCCAAATGCACAGGAACCTGTCCATGAGTTAAGCTGGGGGAAATATGTAGAACAGTTTGAAGGGTCTGTTCATGGAGCATTGAATACTATTCAAGCAGCTTTACCATATTTGAAAGAAACAGATAATGCGAGAGTCGTAAATATTGGTACAAATTTATTTCAGAGTCCTATTGTTCCTTATCATCAATATACAACAGGAAAAGCAGCTCTAGTTGGATTTACGAGAAACATGGCAAAAGAGCTTGGACAATATGGTATTACGGTCAATATGGTATCAGGTGGTCTTTTACAAACAACAGATGCTAGTGCCCTTACAACAGAGGAAGTGTTCAACATTGTCGCAAGTAATTCTGCTTTAAATCGTGTCACTACCCCAAAAGACGTAGCTGAAACAGTGGTATTTTTAGGGTCTGACAGAGCTAAAGGAATTACAGGACAAAATATTGTAGTTGATAGTGGTTTAACAATGAACTAAAGATGCATTTCATAAAGGGAACGGAATATACTATTAAAATGGCGTATAGGATATTTTATAAACATATGAAAGGAATGAAGAGAAATGTATTATTCTCCTTATATGTATTCCTATCCTTATTACGTACAGTATCCAGTATTTCAGGCAGCGTATAGGTTTAATCCATATGAAGTTTATTCCCATTGGTACACCAGAGAAAAAATTGAGTTAAAAGATTACGGAAGACAGCCGTTTGTGGTGAATATTAAGGAAGCCACTAAGCAAAATAAAACGTTCCGTACAGCCTTATGGACAGGACGTCATCTGCAAGTTACATTGATGAGTATTAAACAAGGAGAAGACATTGGGCTTGAAACTCATCCGAAAACAGATCAATTTTTAAGAGTTGAAGAGGGTCAAGGACTTGTTCAGATGGGAAAAACAAAAAACAACTTATCTTTTCGAGAAAGAGTTTCTGATGATGACGCCATTATGGTACCTGCGGGGACATGGCATAATGTTACAAATACGGGGGATAGGCCATTGAAGATTTACGCTATTTATGCGCCTCCTGAACATCCGTTTGGTACGGTGCATCGCACGAAAAGAGAGGCAGAGGCTGCTGAACGAAAAAATGAATTAGTGTAATTTGCATCTATAAATATATATTTATAGGAAAGATAGAGAGAAATATGGAAGAAGGCTGTTTCTTTATTAGAGAAACAGCCTTTTTTTATATGGAGTTTAAAATTAACAGACTTTTTTAAAAAATATAGACAACAAAAATGATTACCTGTATACTTGTATTGTAAGTTAGTTGTAATACAAGCATACAGGTTGGTGTTCTTATAAAATATTTGATATAGGAATTGCAGAATAAAATGTAGCTGAAATTGCAGTAGGACTTGTAACAAGTAAAATTTATTTTGTAAGCACTTACAAAATGTTTAATTTACATCGAATAACAGAGCAGATTAGAAAGGAAGTTTATTATCAGCATTACAGTCGATAATAGCATCGAAACAACAAAAGAAATGCTGTAGTAATACAAACACAACTAAATAATAAAGGAAGGGGAGAAGAGAATGCTTAGTTTAATTGAAAGCGCTTAATTGGGGATAGTTGATGCCAGAGGGATAAGGTAGCAAGGTTAAAAAAGGCCAAAAAAGCCCAAAAGGGGGATTTATCTTGAATCAGGTTGATTTAGAACGTTCTACCACAAGGAAAGTAACACTTCGACTAATTCCATTTCTATTCCTATGTTTTATTATTGCAATATTAGATAGAGTAAATATTGGGTTTGCTGCACTACAAATGAACGAAGATCTTGGGTTTTCCAATGCTGTCTTTGGTTTAGGAGCAGGAATTTTCTTTATTGGCTATTTTCTATTAGAAGTTCCAGGAAGCGCTATGATGACAAAGATTGGGGCAAGAAAATGGATTAGCCGCATTATGGTAACATGGGCGATTATTGCTGTTTTCATGGCATTTGTCCAAACTCCTACGCAGTTTTATATTGCTCGTTTTCTTTTAGGGGTGGCGGAAGCTAGTTTCTATCCTTGTATGGTTTATTATTTGAGCGGTTTCTTCCAAACAAAACATCATGCCAAGGCTATTGCAGGATTTATGCTTGCTATTCCAGGAGCAAATGCTATAGGTTCGCCTCTCTCTACGTTTCTATTAGGAATTGACTGGTTTGGTTTAGCAGGGTGGCAATGGCTATTTATTTTAGAGGCTATTCCAGCATTAATTTTAGGTATTATTTGTTACTTTTATCTCGATGACAGGCTTGAAGACGTAAACTGGTTAAATCATGGGGAAAAGGAATGGCTAATGAGTGTGATTGCAAAAGAAAGACAGGAAAAGGAAGAAGTGAAGCATTATACTTTTGCCCAAGCTTTAAAAGATCGGGATGTATTGATCTTATCAATTGGATACTTCTGTTGGATGGTCGGCTATTACGGCATTAATATGTTTCTCCCTACCATTTCTCAAGGTCTAGCAGAAGCAACATCCCTAAGTACACAAGGTATGGGGTGGGTACTAGGGTTGATGTATACTATTGCAATGTTCGTAATGATTATGGTTGGTAATCACTCTGATAAAAAGAATGAAAGACGTTGGCATGTGGCGGTTTGTTTAACGACTAGTGCAGTGGCTATGATTGCGAGTAGCTATGTAGCAAGCACAAGCATTGTCTTATCATTTATCTTTTTAACTATTGCTTTATGTGGAGCATTTGGAGCATACTCTCCATTTTGGGCTATTCCTCCTTCATTTCTAACAGGAGCAGCTGCAGGAGGAGCAATTGCGCTCATTAACAGTGTGGGAAATCTTGGTGGTTTCTTTGGTCCTTATATCGTTGGGTATATTAAAGATGTTACAGGCTCTTTTAATACAAGTATGATTTTTCTAGGAGTTAGTTTAGTAATTGGAGCAGCGATTATTCTATTTTTAGTAAAGCAATCAGGTAAGGCGGTTAGTCATAAAGTGGAGGAAGATATTGAACAATCTGATTTAAAGAATTCTATCAATACATGATTATTAAGAGTCTTTGTTGGCTTATTTTATAAAAGAGTGTAACGTTCTTCATACAAAAAGGATGCACATAAGGTGCATCCTTTTTGCTAGCTCAAAGAACGAGCCCAGATCTTCAAACTTTTCTTCGAGGAACGGTTTACACTTTCCAGTACCGCTCAAAAAGGTTTTTCATATGAGAAGTCATCGTTTCAACAGCTTTCTTCTCATTACGATTTTCAATTGCCTCAATAAGCATTTTGTGCTCCTTAAAATTCACTTCTCGATAATCTGGACGAGTTACTGTACGATCGCGAATAAATTGCCACATTTCTTGTTTTTTCATCGCGTTACTAATATCCGCCATGAAAGTAATAAACAGATCATTGTGAGAAGCTTTTGCGATCCCTTTATGTAGTTTCTCATCTGTTTCAGGCACATAAATTCCTTGTTTTGTTTCTTCTTCCATCATATCAATGGTTTTTCTTAAATCTTCGATATCTTCAGCAGTAGCTCTCATTGCTGCAAATTTAACAATAAGAGGTTCAATGGTCATTCTTGCTTCCACAATATCCTCAGGAGATACATTTTCTAAAAGAGAAGAAGATTGAGAAGTGCCCGTTGTAATTGTTGTGTTTTTTACAAAAACCCCTTCACCTTGTCTTGAATAAATAATTCCATTCATTTCAAGTGCACTTAATGCTTGTCTTACAGGTGCACGACTAACACCGAAGTTTGCGCACAGCTCTCGTTCAGAAGGCAGTTTATCTCCAACTTTGAATGTACCCAGTTCGATTTGTGAAAGAATTTGATCATAAATTTGGATATATAATTTCTTGTTTGATACAGGATTAAAACTGATAAAAATCACTTCTCTCACTATAGATTCATCGTTACCAAAACGTAGTTTTATTATATACTTTTCTGTTTTGAAGGGCAAAAAATTCTCTATTTCATAAGTCTGTTGGCTTGCTTTTGCTATAACAAATGTGCTGAGATTCATACTTAATACTCTATATAAAGTTGACTGTTGTAAAAATTAAGATTATTATTCAGTTTTATACCTTAGTAGGTAAGTGCACAAATGGGTGAAGAAGAGAGAATGGTAACTTTGATTTTTCATATTTGTAATACAGTTATTGATTATTTGGAGAATGAAAAAGTTCATTATCTTTATACAGTATGCAAGTGTAAAACGTGTCTTGGATAGGATGAAGAAAATCATAACTAGTTTCTTGTTCTGATTTGAAAAGGTTTACAAACCAGAAGGATTACCTTTATTATTAGTGTATAAGTTAAAGGGATAATTAAATCATTAAAACAGATAAAGCCCTGTACAAGTAGGAGTGAAAATCATGAAAATCGTCATTGCCTCTGATCACGGAGGGATAAACATCCGCAAAGAAATCGTTTCTTTGCTTGAAGAAATGAAGGTAGAATATGAAGATATAGGATGCTCATGTGATACATCTGTTGATTATCCAGACTATGCTCTTCCAGTTGCAGAAAAGGTGTCAAATGGAGATGCAGACAGAGGGATCCTAATTTGTGGGACAGGTATTGGAATGAGTATTGCAGCGAACAAAGTAGAAGGGATTCGCTGTGCTCTTGTTCATGATACATTTAGTGCAAGAGCAACAAGAGAGCATAACGATTCAAACGTGCTTGCGATGGGAGAGCGAGTTATTGGTCCAGGACTTGCACGTGATATTGTTAAAATTTGGTTGGGAACACCTTTTGAAGGTGGAAGACATAAAGTACGAGTTGATAAAATTAGTAACATAGAGAAGGAATATAGTTCGAACTAAAAAAACCCCTGTTCCTTAAATAAGGAATGGGGCTTTTTTAGTTGATTATCTTTGTGAAACACGATATCCATGATTCTCTGCTTCGCTTGTTGAGCAAAACATTTCTTCTGCAATTGTTCGGTCGTAATAAGCACCGCCTGGCATATGATAAATCTTTTCTCCAGAGCTTGAAATATTTCCTTTAATAGTACAAGAACCTGTTTCTTTTGCAGGCTCTGGCGTATTTTGCGTTGAAGAGGTAGTGTTGGTAGATCCCTTTTCTGATGATTGAGATGAAGATTGATCAGAAGAATATGTACTTCCAACAACCGTATCATTATATCCCTTATCTGTTACATAGTTTTCATATTGCCAGATGCCTAGTTTAGCGACTTTTGCTTTTTGTTCAAGGGCTTTAAACTCATCAAGATAGCGGGTATTTGGCGGGAAAACGGCCACACGAGCTAAGCCTTTTTCAATAAGCGTTTTATTGAACATTTTTCCATCTACATAGATATATGCTAAAAGGCGACCATACTGATCACGTTCTTGAACACCAGGTTCAATTTCAATTTTTTTATTTGAAAGCATCTTTTTCGTAAAAGAGGATGCTTCAGGTCCTACGGGTTGAACTGGTTTGGAAGGGTGAACTGTTTCTGGTGTATCAACAAGAATTAGGCGAACTTTTTCTTCTTTTCCATTCACGGTTGCTCTTAACGTATCTCCATCAACTACGCGCGTAACAGTTGCTTGAAGACGAGAAGATGCGGTTTCCGATTCTTTTTCCGTGTCTTCATCTTTCTTCTCCGTACTTTTATCAGCATTTGATGAAGATGAAGCGTTTGAGCTGCTTTCCTCTGTGGTAGTTGAGGAAGTTGAAGTCGAATCGGATGATGTACCACAGCCAGTTAAAGCTACAAAAAGGCTAAGCATCAAAACAACACAAAGCAAATAATGTTTTTTCAAAAAGAATCCTCCTTTATTCTCCTTACAGTATAGAAAAAAGAAGGCGTAAATATCACCTTCTTTATAACTACGATTATTAATATTACTGCTAATTTTTGTATAAGTAAATGGTTTTAAAGTTATTTTATTCTAGAAGAGAAGAATCAAACCGGCAGCAGCAGGTGTAGCAAAAATTGCGGTTTTTAAAAGGGATTTTGGAGCTAGATTTGTGAATTTGGCTCCAATATAGGCACCAGACATTGTACCAATTAGCACTTTTAGAAGGAGAAGAAAATCAACATATCCTTCTGTAATATAGCCAAGACCGCCGCCAAGTGAAATTGGAATAATAACGAGCATTGTTGTTCCAACAGATTGGCGAACAGATAAATTTAATAACATAAGAAGGCCAAGCTGAATAAAGGGAGCTGAGCCAATTCCAAATGTTCCAGACATAATGCCTGTTATAATTCCAAGAATAATACTCTTTATCCAAAGTTCAGCATTACCCATTAATTTTTGGTTTGCTGTATCTTTTAATAAAAACAGTTTTACTAAAATGAGAATAGCAGATAAGAAAAGCATACTAGCAGTAAGGTAATGTAGGAAATCTGCAGGAATGAGAGCAGCAAACTTAGCTCCAATAAAGGACCCGATTGCAGCAAAAATCCCAACAATAAGACCAATCTTTAAATGAATATTTTTCTCTTGAAAATGACTATAAGCTCCTGATAGGCTAGTAAAAGACATTGCAGCAAGAGAGGTACCAAGTGCTGTATGAATATCAATACTAAAGACAACGGTTAAAAGAGCAATTACGAACCCAGCACCTCCAGCTCCAATGAAGCCAAGGAGAGCTCCAAGCACGAGCATGGTAAAAATAATAAGCATGTTGTATATCCTCCTAATGAAATAATTAAAAGAACAGAGGAGGAAAAAAGTAAAGTTGATAATTCCTGACCGTTCCTCTTATACTTTTATAGTCGACTGAATCTTGTCGACCAATAATCATTTTACAAAACGAATCTTATTTATACAAGAAGAGAAAAAGAAAAGAGGGATAAAGTGAGTGACTTTAAAGTTCAAAAGCCATTACCATATTATGAGCAATTTTATAATCAAATAAAAAAATTGATTTTTACAGGGAAGTTTAAACCAGGACAGCGTATTGTAGAAACTCAGCTTGCAAAAGAGTTTAATGTAAGTAAAAGTCCGATTCGAGAAGCGATTCGTCTTTTAGAAAAGGAAGGGCTTGTGCATGTTGATGAAAAATCGAGAGTTATGGTCTACAATCCAACAGTACGGGATGTAGAAGAGATTTACTTTTGTCGTATGGCTCTTGAATCATTTGCGACAAAGTTAGCAACTGAAAAAGCAAGTGAGGAAGAAATCTCTCAATTAGAACACATCTTGAAGGAGACAGAAGAAGCAGCCGTAAAAGAGAATTGTCAAGATGAGCTGATTCACCTTAATGAATCTTTTCATTATATGATTGTTGAATATACAAAGAATGCTCGTTTAAAGAAACAGATTGATGAGCTTAATTCTCTCGTCCACTTTTGTCGTATTTTAAACTTTCGAGGAGAAGAACGAACAAGCATTATTTTAAGTCAGCACTACGATATTTTTGAGAAAATGAAAAATCGGGACAATGAAGGGGCTTCTGCCTCAATGGTACAGCACCTTGAACACGATTTGGCTCATTTAAAAGAAGTATTAGCAGAACAAGATTATAGTTAATGTTAAAAGACTCTTTCTCAAGATGGAAAGAGTCTTTTTTATTACAAAGTCCTAATAAAAAGCAGGAAAACTAGAGTGGTGTCGGACGTTTAAATAGTAAAATAAGCGTAAATAATATAAGATGATAGAAAATAAAGTAAGTTTTGAAAATTATAAAACAAAAGGATTTCATTGATAATTATATGTAAAAAATAGCAAAAATTAAAAAAAGAAAGAAACGAACATGATAGACTAGTAAATAGGTAAATATTTGGAGGTTAGGTGATGATACAAGCGCAGTTTGTTCAAAGAAAAGCGGAAGAAATTATAAATAGTATTGAAACGATTCTAGTTGGAAAAAGAGATGTTGTAATGCTTAGTTTGGTTGCTCTTCTTTCTAAAGGTCATGTTCTTCTTGAAGATGTTCCAGGGGTTGGAAAAACAAAAATGATGAAAGCATTAGCAGCATCAATTGGAGCAGATTTCAAAAGAATTCAATTTACTCCAGACCTTCTTCCATCAGACGTGTTAGGGGCCTCCATTTACAATCAACGTGAGAACGAATTTGAATATAGACAAGGTCCAATTATGGCTCAGTTTGTGCTAGCTGACGAGATCAATAGAACATCTCCCAAAACCCAATCGGCTCTTTTAGAAGCAATGGAAGAAGGATTTATTACAGTTGATGGAGTAACGCGTCCTTTGCCAGAACCTTTCTTTGTAATGGCAACACAAAACCCCGTTGATTTTGAAGGAACATATCGTCTTCCTGAAGCTCAGCTTGATCGATTTCTACTTAAAATTAAGATGGGATATCCAACGCCAGAGCAAGAAATGAATATTTTAAAAACATCGCTCACATCCCATACAAGCATTAATTTACCTTCTATTATTACAATGGATGAACTAAAAGAACTGCAAAAGGAAGTTCAGTTTGTTCATGCAAGTGATTTAGTGAAAAGATATATTGTAAGCATTGTAAATAAAACAAGAAACCATCCGTTCATTCAATTAGGTGTAAGCCCTCGTGGTTCTATTGCTCTTTTAAAAGCCGCTCAAGCATTTGCGTTACTTCAAGGAAGGGATTATGTCATTCCAGATGATGTCCAACTTCTTGTTCCATCCATTTTGTCTCACCGAATTACTGTTAATGCACAAGGAAGCTTTGAACGTAAAGATGCCGCAGACGTTCTTCAAGAACTTTTGCATGAGACATCTGTACCTGTAATTGGATAGGAGAGGTGTGCTTTGAAGATTTTGAAAACGATTCGTGAACATTATATAACTCAGCTTTTCACAGTAATTTTTATGGTAGGATTTCTTTTTTCGTATGCGATGTTTCAAGGTGGGTTTGTAAGTTGGTTTTTGCTTTATAGCTTTTCTCCTATTCTGCTTTATAGCTTTCTTTTGCTTTTGTATCCGGTAAAGAAAGTGAAAGTGAAGAGAAGTCTTGAAAAAACATCCTATTTTTACGGAGAAACAGTGAAGTTTTCCATAGAAATTGAGCTCAAGAGATTCTTTCCAATCGCATTTCTCATTGTGGAAGAGAAATGCCCTCAAGGATTAGAGGGAGAAACAAATAAGCTAAGAAAGATCTATTCGCCATTTTTTAAGCGTCATATCATATTTCACTATGAAATCCCGAAGGCTAGAAGAGGGGAACATGAGTTAACAGAACTTACGATTAAAGCAAGTGATTTATTTGGTCTTGTTTTTAAAAAAGGAAGAATTAAAACTGAAGATTCTTTTATTGTGTTGCCAAATGTTCTAGATGTTCAGCCGTTTATTCAAAGCTATAAAGAACAAGAAGGGGAAAAGCTAAGTCTTCACAAAGGAAATCAGTCAAATATTGTTTCGGGAGTGCGAAATTACATTGCAGGGGATAAGTTTTCGCAAATTCACTGGAAAGCCTCCGCTCGTGTTCAAGGACTTGTTTCAAAAGAATTTGAACCAAGAATAGAGGAAGATGAAGGGATTGGACTTTTAGTAGATTTACGAAATGACAACTACTTTGAACAGCGAATGTCGCTTGCAGCTTCCTTTATGTATTGGATGGCTACAAATGATCAAAAATTTCAAATTCTCCTTATTGGACGAAAGGGATACAGTGGAAAAGTAGAAAGTCTTGCTGAAATGAAGCAGGTTCTCTATTATTTAGCAACTGTCAAAAGCGAAGAAGACTACCCATTTTGGGAGCGAGCTCCACATGAACTTCAGAGGTGGAGTCGAATGAGAGAATTACTCGTTTTTCCAAGTGAGCAAGGAATAAGAGAAGCTGCAATGCTGGAAAAAGCACCAGCAGCAAAACTCCATATGATTATTCCGAACGAGGGAGTGCAGCGTAGTGCCCTGAAGTCCTCTTCGTTTGTTTTACATGAAGTAAATATGGATGCTTTTGAAAATGGAATAATTGAGGTGAATCGACAGTGGGGTAACAGCGCGTAACAAAATGAATGTTTTTACACAGCTTCTTTTATATTTTGGCTCATTTTTTCTCTTATGGGAATGGTTAAAACCACTCGAAACCGTTACGAATACAGGAGGCATTCATTATTTTCTAGCCTTCATCATCTTGAACTTTCTGCTAGCGATCTTTGTGCCGTCTCTTCTTATTAAGTGGACAGTCAAACTTGTTTATATGTATTGGAGCCTTTATCAAATGTTTGGAGAAGGAGGAATTGCTGACTTTTCCCTGCTTTCTATCTTGATTGAAAATCTTTCAAACGATTTTGCGAGTTCTTCATGGATGGATGTTTATAATTTAACAACTTTATCAAGAACAGTTCTGTTTTTTCTCATACTATGGGTAATGTGTTACGTTATCTACTATTGGGTGATTTTACAAAAAAGCATCTTCTTTTTCTTACTCTTAACGCTTATATACGTTACAATTCTTGATACTTTTTCACCGTATGAGGCCTTTGTGCCAATCATTCGTATCGTATTTATTGGTCTATTTTTACTGAGCTTTTTGCATTTTGAACGCTTAAAAGAAATCACAGAGAATAGAAGAATAAGTCGGAAGATGACGGTGTTATCCCTAATCATTATTATGATTTCTATGACCGCAGCATATATTGCGCCAAAACCTTCTCCAAAGTGGCCTGATCCTGTACCATATCTCCAAGGATATGCAGAAGGGGTATACAATGGTGACTCAGGAAGCGGTCAAAAGAAAGTTGGGTTTGGAGAAGATGATTCGGAATTAGGGGGAGGATTCTCAGGAGATGATACGCTTGTCTTTACAGCAGCTACAACTCAAGATAACTACTGGAAAATCGAAACAAAGAACACCTATACAGGAAAAGGATGGGTTGCTAGTGAAGATGAGACGAATAAATATGAGCTTGATAATTTAAAAGGCATTTTTCAGTACAATAAAGAAACGGTGCCAAATGAAAAAGCAGAAGCAGAGCTTACGTTTGCTAATCCTTCTTCACTAATTATGTATCCAGCTTCTTTTAATACAATTAGCAGTAATCCTGAGAGCGACTTTTTAGTTCAATCAGTTGAAAAAGAGCGTATTATTTCAGAACAAGGAGAAGTGAATTCTCTTCAATATACGTATGATGATCCTGAGTATAAAGTAGAAATATTACGAGGCCTTGGAAGTGAGAAGGATGAAAAAGAAGATAATCCTTTATTTCAGCAAACATATACACAGTTGCCTGAAAACGTACCACAGCGTGTACGAGATTTAGCTGTTGAGATTACAGGTGATCAAACTAATCGTTATGATAAAGCAAAAGCTATTGAATACTACTTTTCAGAAAATCCGTATGTGTATGATACAGAAGATATTGCGGTACCGAAAGAAAATGAAGATTATGTTGATCAGTTTCTGTTTGAAACGAAAAGAGGATACTGTGACAATTTCTCTACCTCAATGGTTGTGTTACTTCGCTCTGTTGATATTCCAGCTCGTTGGGTGAAAGGATATACACAAGGGTCTTATGTGGAGACAAAGGGAGACAAAGATATTTATGAGGTGACAGAGAACAATGCTCACTCATGGGTTGAAGTTTATTTTCCAACGCTTGGTTGGGTTCCATTTGAGCCAACAAAAAGTTTTAGTAATCCGTATGATTTCACATACGACCTAGAAGAAAATGAAAATGCAGCAGTAGAAGAAAGTGATGATACAAGAGCAACTCCAGCAGCTGCACAACCGGTTCAAGAAGAAGAAAAAAGCACTGCAAAGGAAACGAAAGAGAGTGGAAATAGCTTGTTATCATCTGTTAGTATAGATAAAATTTGGATAATCCTTCTTTTCTTGATTGCTCTAATTGGAGTTCTCCTTTATGTAACAAGACAGAAATGGATGCCAACATTTTTAATTAGAATGTACCGCCCAAAAGACGATAAAGCATCTTTCAATAAAGCGTACAAATCTCTTTTAAAACAGTGGCAGCGTAAAGGGGTAGAAAGGGAAAAAGGACAAACTCTTCGTCAGTTTGCTGCAGAAGTTGATGAAAGAATTGGAACAAAAGAGATGAGCAAACTAACGTTTTATTATGAAGAAATGGTTTATAGGGAACAGTATAAAAGAGAAGATTCAACAGTAATAATTGAATTGTGGGAAAATTTAATTAAAAAGGCAAGTTCTTGACCGTCTTATCGCACATTGATAGAATAATGTCAATTGATACAGTAGACAAGCTTAACGTATAGACGAACATGTTCCGCTTTGCTCTGTTGCATCGTTTGAAAAGAACGGTTGTCCTTCATATATACTCGATAATATGGATCGAGAGTCTCTACCGGAACACCTTAAACGTTCTGACTATGAAGGCAGAAGATTTAGATTGAGGTTTTCTCAAGCTAGAATTCTGCCTTTATTTTTTTATGAAGGTAAGAGTTCTAGCTTTTTATTTTTATTCTGTTTTTATGTTAGGTACAACTGTGTGACAAATTTACTGAAGAGGTGAACGTTGTGGAAGGCATGATTCTTGTTTTAGACTTTGGGAGCCAATACAATCAGCTAATTACTCGTCGAATTCGCGAGTTTGGTGTGTATAGTGAGCTTCATCCTCATACAATTACTCCTGAGGAAATTAGAGAAATGAATCCAAAAGGAATCATTTTATCAGGTGGACCAAACAGTGTGTATGGAGAAAACGCATTCCGCTGTGATCCAGAAATTTTTGAACTAGGCATTCCAGTGCTAGGTATTTGCTATGGAATGCAACTTATGACTCATCATTATGGTGGAAAAGTAGAAGGAGCAAAACATCGTGAGTACGGAAAAGCATCTATCCAAACTCAAAATGAGTCTCTTTTATTTAAAGACTTACCAGATGAGCAAATCGTTTGGATGAGCCACAGCGACCTTGTGGTTGAAACTCCTCCAGGATTTGATATTGATGCAATTAGCCCAGCTTGCCCGATTGCTTCTATTAGCAACAAAGATAAAAATCTTTATGCAGTACAATTCCATCCAGAAGTGCGTCATTCTGTATACGGAAATGAACTATTAAAGAACTTCGTGTTTGAAATTTGTCACTGTGAAGATAACTGGTCAATGGAGAATTTTATCGAGATTGAACTCGAAAAAATTCGTGAACAAGTCGGCGATCGCAAAGTTCTTTGTGCACTTAGCGGTGGCGTAGATTCTTCTGTTGTTGCTGTTCTTATTCATAAAGCAATTGGTGATCAGCTTACATGTATCTTTGTTGATCATGGTCTTCTTCGTAAAGGTGAAGCAGAAGGCGTTATGAAAACATTCAGCGAAGGTTTTAATATGAATGTTATTAAGGTTGATGCAAAAGAGCGCTTTATGAGTAAACTAGAAGGCGTTTCAGATCCAGAGAAAAAGCGTAAAATTATTGGTAACGAGTTCATTTATGTTTTCGATGATGAAGCAGCTAAACTAGAAGGTATGGATTTCCTTGCTCAAGGAACTCTTTATACAGATATTATTGAGAGTGGTACAGCAACTGCTCAAACAATTAAATCACATCATAACGTAGGTGGTCTTCCAGAAGACATGCAATTTACGCTTATTGAACCATTAAACGCGTTATTCAAAGACGAAGTACGTGCACTTGGTACTGAGCTTGGTATTCCAGACGACATCGTTTGGCGTCAACCATTCCCAGGTCCTGGCCTAGGAATCCGTGTACTTGGAGCAATTACTGAAGAGAAGCTAGAAATTGTTCGTGAATCAGATGCAATCTTACGTGAAGAAGTAAGTAATGCTGGATTAGAACGTGATATCTGGCAATACTTCACAGTTCTTCCTGATATTCGCAGCGTAGGAGTTATGGGAGATGCACGTACGTATGACTATACAATTGGTATTCGTGCGGTAACATCTATTGATGGTATGACATCTGACTGGGCTCGTATTCCATGGGATGTACTTGAGAAAATCTCAACGCGTATTGTTAATGAAGTATCACACATTAACCGCGTTGTGTACGATATTACAAGTAAGCCCCCTGCAACAATTGAGTGGGAATAAGATTAAAAAAATGTAAAAGCGAACGAAAACGAACATTCTTTATAAGAATGTTCGTTTTTTTATTGCGCTTTATTTAAAACCCTGCTAAACTAACTAAGGATAATAAAATAATGTTCTCTTTCCATCGTATAATTTGGGGAATATGGCCCAAAAGTTTCTACCGAGCTACCGTAAATGGCTTGACTACGAGGTGCAACAAAACAAGGGGAAAACCTCTGTCAATTTTGTTGTTCTTTGCGTCAGCTTTAAGTACTTTCGGTATAGGAAGTGCTTTTTTTGTTTTTTAAAGACGCTATATCTAGGAGGAAAATATATAATGAAGAAGTATTTTGAGTTTGATAAGCTTCAAACTACGTTTCGAACAGAGACATTAGCAGGTTTTACAACGTTCTTGTCTATGGCTTATATTTTATTTGTAAACCCAAGTATTTTATCATTAGCAGATACAAAAGGACTTCCAGATTCAATGCATATGGATCAAGGAGCAATCTTTACAGCAACAGCTTTAGCTGCTGCATTTGGTTCGATTATGATGGGGATTTTAGCAAAATACCCAATCGCACTAGCACCAGGGATGGGGCTTAACGCATTCTTTGCTTATTCAGTTGTTCTTGGTATGGGTGTTCCATGGGAGACGGCTCTTGCAGGTGTTTTTGCTTCAGGGCTTATCTTTATTTGCTTAACTGTTGGTGGAATACGAGAAAAGATAATTAATGCAATTCCAATTGAGCTAAAATATGCAGTTGGAGCAGGGATTGGACTCTATATTACGTTTATCGGGATGAAAAATGCGGAAATCATTGTAGCAAGTGAAAGTACATTTGTTGCTCTAGGAGATTTAGCAAAAGGATCAACGCTTTTAGCTGTATTTGGACTAATTGTTACGATTATTCTATTAGTATTGAGAGTTAATGGTGGAATTTTTATCGGGATGATCGTTACTGCTATTGTTGGGATGCTTACAGGATTAATTAATACCCCAACAAGTATAATTGCTCCAATTCCAAGCATTGAGCCAACATTTGGAGTAGCAATTTCTCACTTTGGCGATGTTTTTAACTTAGATATGCTTGTTGTAATTTTAACGTTTTTATTTGTCGCTTTCTTTGATACAACAGGTACACTTGTTGCGGTAGCAACACAAGCGGGACTTATGAAAGATAATAAGCTTCCAAGAGCAGGAAAAGCATTGTTAGCAGATTCAACAGCAGCTGCTGCTGGAGCTTTATTTGGAACATCAACAACAACAGCTTACATCGAATCAACAGCAGGAGTTGCGGCAGGAGGACGAAGTGGATTTACATCGGTAGTAACAGGGCTATTCTTCCTAGTAGCATTATTTTTCTCACCTTTACTAACTGTTGTTACTTCAGCTGTAACAGCACCTGCATTAATTGTTGTAGGCGTTCTTATGGTAGCAAGTCTTCGTCTTATTAAGTGGGATGAATTTGAAACAGCTGTACCAGCCTTCTTTACATTAATTATGATGCCATTAACGTATAGTATTGCAACAGGAATTGCGATTGGCTTTATCTTTTATCCTATTACAATGTTGTTTAAAGGAAGAGGAAAAGAAGTGCATCCAGTGATGTACGGATTGTTTGTTATCTTCCTGCTATACTTTATTTTTCTTGAATAGAACAGTAATGTCGAGAAAGCCTTCTTTATTAAAAGAAGGCTTTTTTGTATCTAATCTAAAAGTTTTGTGAATGAAGGGAAAGAGAAGGGGCTTATTTTATAGGAGAAAAATATGAAAAAAGGTATTGACCATTAAAAATGCTCGTGGTATATTATTAAACGTTGCTGCAAAACAAACAGTAACTTTAAAAAAAGAAATAAAAAAAGTTGTTGACACCAAGTTTTAATGGTGATAACATAGTAAGAGTCGCTAACAACGGCACAGGAAAGATTGACCTTTGAAAACTGAACAAAATACGTCAACGTTAATTCTATTTTATTTTTAAAACAACGTTTCTTATTAGAAACAAAAAGCTATGGACAT
>NZ_FXAJ01000015.1 GCF_900177535.1 Priestia filamentosa | reverse complement strand
ACCTGTTCCCATGCCGAACACAGAAGTTAAGCTCTTGAACGCCGATGGTAGTTGGGACTTTGTCCCTGTGAGAGTAGGACGTTGCCAGGCACCATGCAAAAAGGCTGATCTATAATAGGTCAGCCTTTTTGTGTATTTACAAAGAAAAGATATATTGTCTTCATTTATGGACCATGCACTAGAAGGATGTACTCTTCATATAATACGCTAATTAGTATTTCAGCCTATAATCTAGTTATCTTAAACTCTCTTAATGTGTATATTCTCTAAAGTGCTGGTTATACTGTATTAGTAAGAGGAGGGAGAAATAAATGAAGGCAAATCATCAAAAAGAACAATGTATGGTATGTGAGGAATATAGAGAAGAAGGCATTAGGATATTATTTTCTTTCCTATGTAGAGACTGCGAGAAAGAAATTGTGGATACAGAAACAAATGAAGTAATGTATGATTACTATGTGAAAAAACTAAAGCAAATGAATACGTCTAAAGTTGAATTATAGTCTGCTTCTTATTGTGATAAAGAAGCAGTCTTTTTTTATCGTTATTCTATTGTTTCACAAGTTCTTTTTATTTGCTACTATTGGTTAAGAGAGATAAAAAAGGAATTGATAAAAATGACACCTCAATCAAACACTCCATTATATTCTAAATTAGTAGATCATATGAGAACAGAGCCTTCTTCTTATCATGTGCCAGGACATAAAAATGGAGAGGTCTTTCCTCTTCTTGGAAAATCGCTTTTTCAAGATTTATTGAAAATAGACGCAACAGAAATAACAGGTCTTGATGACCTTCATGCTCCTGAAGGCGTGATTAAAGAAGCACAGGACTTAGCCAAAGAGTTATATAGAGTAGAGCAAACTTTCTTTTTAGTTAACGGTTCAACGGCTGGTAATCTTGCTTCAATTATGTCAGTGTGCAAGGACGGTGAACAGATTCTCGTTCAACGTGATTCTCATAAATCTATTTTAAATGCTTTGAAGCTAACCGGAGCCCATCCTTTATTTTTAACTCCAGAGATTGATTCTCAAACTGGATTTTCACTAGGGGTAACAGAAAATGATATAAAGGATGCTATTGAGAACTATCCAAATGTTAAAGCTATAGTACTTACAAATCCAAGCTATTACGGTGTTTCTAGTAATCTTTGTTCCATTATTAAGCGTGCACATGCTAAGAGGATACCAGTTATTGTAGATGAAGCACACGGAGCTCATTTTATTTTGGACGGCTTTCCAATATCATCTGTCAGTTTAGGAGCAGATATAGTAATTCAATCAGCTCATAAAACATTACCCGCAATGACAATGGGATCATACTTACATGCTCAAGGTGATCTTATTGATAGAGAAGAAATTTCCTATTTTTTATCAATACTTCAATCAAGTAGCCCTTCATATCCTATTATGGCTTCTTTAGATTTAGCTCGCTTTTATCTAGCCTCTTTATTAGGGAAAGAAGATTATATTCTTCATTCATTAAAGAAATTTAGAGAAGAAATAGCTTGTATAGATGGTATAACTGTTTTAAAGCCTGATTATGTTAATATTAGTCAGGATCCTCTAAAGCTTTCTATAAGTCTTGTTGGTTTATCAGGTTATGAACTTCAAGCTTTATTAGAACAGCGAGGTATATATAGTGAGTTGGCAAATGAAAAGAGCGTATTACTTATTTTGCCGTTAATAACAAATTTTTATGATGAAAAATTGATCCATAGCCTTAAAGAGATTGCTGCACAACAAGTGTCTCAATGTCAGGAACAGGAAGTTTCAAGCTTTTTCTTACATAACTTTAGAAAAAGTGTACATCCTCTAGATGTGACATATCAAGAAGGAAAAATCTTGAAAAGAAGAAGGATTAATATAGATGAAGCAAAAGGAAAAGTAACAGCTAGAAATATTATTCCTTATCCACCTGGGATTCCTCTTTTCATGGAGGGAGAGAAGTTAGGGGAAGAAGGGCTTTCTTACTTGAAAAAATTAATAAGTGGAAATGTACATATTCAAGGAATAAAAAAGCCTGAAAATGAAATTGAGATTTTTGTACGAGAGGACGAGGAAGTATGACAGAACGTTTTATTACCTTTGAAGGACCTGAAGGAGCAGGGAAAACTACTATTATAAATAAGCTACAGCAAGAATTAGAAAATCGCAGTATTCCAGCTATTTTTACAAGAGAACCTGGGGGAATTGAAATCTCCGAGAAGATTAGAAGTATCATTCTAGACAAAGAGCATACAACAATGGATGGCAGAACAGAAGCTCTTCTATATGCTGCAGCAAGACGTCAACATTTAGTTGAAAAGGTTATACCTTCTTTAAAAGAGGGAAAGTATGTTATATGTGACAGGTTTATTGATAGCTCTTTAGCTTATCAAGGTTACGCAAGAGAAATTGGCCTAGAAGATATTTTTTCTATTAATTCTTTTGCAGTTGATGGCTATATGCCTGATACTACATTTTACTTAGATCTTGATGTTGAAGCAGGATTAGAAAGAATAAATCAAAATAAAGATCGAGAGGTAAACCGTCTTGACCTAGAAACATTAAGTTTTCATAGGAAAGTTAGAGAAGGTTATCTAATTCTTCAAGAGAAATTTCCAGAAAGAATTATAAAGATTGATGCAAATCGAACAGTTTCTGAAGTTTTTAAAGATGTGCTTTATCATTTGCAAAGGAAGTATAAACTCTGAAACATTTCGTCATTAGAGAAAATTTCTTGATATAATAAAGGAAAATATGAGAACTATATAACCTTATGGAAAGGGAGTATATAAAATGAAACTTGTTATAGTAGTGGTTCAGGATACAGACAGCACAAAATTTTTAGATGCGCTTGTAGAAAATAATTTTCGTTCTACAAAGCTTTCGAGTTCAGGGGGTTTCTTGAAATCTGGAAACACAACGCTTATGATTGGTACAGATGATGATCGTGTTGATGAGCTTTTAGAGGTAATTAAGAATAACTGCCAAAACCGCAAGAAATTTGTTTCTCCACTTTCACCTATGGGTGGTAACGTAGATTCTTATATTCCATATCCTGTAGAAGTAGAAGTTGGTGGTGCCACAGTCTTTGTGTTACCAGTTGAAGCCTTCCATCAGTTCTAAAATGAAGGGATAAAAATGAAAATTAATCAAGATGCTCCATTATATATTGAGCAAGATAGACAACAAAGTCAGAAGGTCACGTCTTCCCCACTAAAATTTCAAGATCTTGTGGGGAAACAGACAAATAAACTACAGCTACAACAGCTTATGGCAGGAATTGAAGACCAAGGACAGCGCCTTGCTCGCTCTCGAACATTCCGGGAAATGGCTAAATATAAGATGCTTATAAGGCGTTTTATTAAGGAAGCTATAGAATTTGGATTAGATCTTAAGGATTCTAGAAGTTTTGGTTATGATGGACAGACCCAAAAACTAACAACTGTTGAAGAGATTGATGAAAAGTTAATGGAGCTTACTAAGGATATAACAAATCAACAAGCAGACTCAATCTCTTTACTAAAAAAGTTAGGTGAAATTAAAGGACTTTTAATTAATTTATATATGTAATTTGAAGTGAGTGAAAATCGTGAAAAATTGGAGAGAACTTGAAAACATTCAACCAAAAGTGATGAAAATGATTGAGAACAGTTTAAACAAGGGACGTGTCTCGCATGCATACTTATTTGAAGGCGGACGAGGTACAGGAAAGAAAGATGTAAGTTTTCAAATGGCTAAAAGTTTATTTTGTACAAATAGGGACGGAGCCAAACCTTGTTCTACTTGTTCAAATTGTAGACGGATTGAATCACAGAATCATCCTGACGTTCATTTCATTTCTCCTGAAGGTCAGTCTATTAAAAAAGAGCAAATTCAATATTTACAAGCAGAGTTTCAGAGGACAGGTGTAGAGTCAAGAAAGAAGCTCTATATTATCGAACATGTTAACAAGATGACGCCAAACGCAGCAAACAGCTTATTGAAATTTTTAGAAGAACCGCATGCAGACACATATGCTATCTTATTAACTGAGCAGCTTCATCAGTTACTTGATACAATTGTTTCAAGATGCCAAGTACTTTCATTTCAACCACTTACTCCACAGGTTTTAGTTGATACCCTTGTTGAACATAGCGTCTCTCCTTCTACTGCGCAGTTATTATCTCACTTAACAAATAGCCTTGAAGAAGCTTTACAGTTAAATGAAGATGAATGGTTTGGACTTGCAAGAAAGTTAGTGATAAAATTAAATGAAACATTAGTAACAAGACCAGAGCAAGCTCTGTTTTTTATCCAGGAGCAGTGGATTTCCCATTTCAAAGATAAAGAGCAGTATGAGAAAGGCTTGCATCTCCTTTTACTATTGTATAGAGATTTAGTGCAGTTACAGGCTGATAATGAACAGACTATCGCTTTTATAGGTTATAGAGAACAACTTAAGAAGCAGGCTTTGCAAACAACACAAAGAAAAAGTGTTCGACGTTTGGAAGCTGTGCTAAAAGCTAAGCAGAAGCTAAGCTCCAATATGAATCCACAGCTATTAATAGAGGAGCTGGTGTTGGAATTACAGGAGGGATAGGAGCTTGTATGAAGTAGTAGGTGTTCGCTTTAAAAAAGCGGGGAAAATATATTATTTTGATCCAGGAGAGCTTAAGGTTGATAATGGAGAATATGTTATCGTTGAAACTGTTCGAGGGGTCGAATTCGGAAAAGTAGTCATTGGCAGCAAAAAAGTTGAAGAGGATGATATTGTTCTTCCACTGAAGAAAGTGATTCGAATTGCTAATGTAAAAGATAAATTGAGCGTAGAAGAAAATCGACAAGCAACAAAGAAGGCTTATGAGATATGCGTAGAGAAAATTGCTTATCATAAACTTGAAATGAAACTTGTAGACGTTGAGTATACGTTTGATCGAAATAAAGTAATTTTTTATTTTACTGCGGACGGACGCATTGATTTCCGTGAGTTAGTTAAAGACTTAGCTTCTATTTTTAGAACGCGGATTGAACTTCGCCAGATTGGTGTAAGGGATGAAGCCAAGCTTTTAGGTGGTATCGGACCTTGTGGTCGCATGCTTTGTTGTTCTACATTTTTAGGAGACTTTGAGCCTGTGTCTATTAAGATGGCAAAAGACCAAAGTTTATCTTTAAATCCTACAAAGATTTCAGGGTTATGTGGCCGCTTGATGTGCTGCTTAAAATATGAGAATGATGAGTATGAGAGTGCAAAAGAAGAATTACCTGATGTAGGAGAGTCTATTAATACGCCAAATGGAAAAGGGCGTGTTGTTGGGCTGAACTTATTAGAACGTATTTTGCAAGTAGAACTCTCTGATCGAGAGCGAGTTGTGGAATACACGTTAGATGAAATTATGCATGAAGGGGCTATTTCCATTCAAGCCACTGATCAATGAGGTGTATAGGTTTGGATAAGAAAGAGATATTAGATTCTGTAATGGGTATGGAAGAGCAGATTGGATATCTGTCAAAACAACTAGGAAGCTTAAAAGAACATCTTGCTGAACTCATTGAAGAAAACCATCATATGACGTTGGAGAATAAACATCTACGCGAAAGACTTGAAAGAACGGAAACCAAATTAAAATCCAAAAAACCAAAAGAAAATGTACAAAAACAAATTGATATTGGTGAAGGATATGATAATTTAGCTCGTTTGTATCAAGAAGGTTTTCATATTTGCAATGTTCACTACGGAAGTGTTCGGAAAGAAGATTGTCTTTTTTGCTTATCTTTTCTAAATAAAAAGTAAAAGGGGTGCCTAAGGGCACCCTTTTATACGGCTTTAAAAGCAAGAAAGGGAAATGATAATGGTCAATTTAAAACATGATGAGCGTTTGGATTACTTATTAGGAGAAGAGCGTTTACGTATTATTCAAAGTCCAACCGTCTTCTCCTTTTCTTTAGATGCCGTTTTGTTGGCTAAATTCACATATGTGCCAATTCAAAAAGGAAATATTATCGATTTATGTACGGGAAATGGAGTTATTCCTTTTCTTTTATCAACACGTTCTAAAGCATCAATTACTGGGGTTGAGATTCAGGAGCGACTCTATGATATGGCTAATAGAAGTAATGAATATAATGAGCTACAAAAGCAAATCTCTTTTATTTTAGGTGACTTAAAAGAGATGCCAGCAATGCTTGGAACAGGAAAATATGACGTTGTAACATGTAATCCTCCATATTTTCCAACGCCTCAAAAGGAAGAAAGAAATAAAAATGAACACTATGCTATTGCAAGACATGAGATTTTATGTAATTTAGAAGATGTTATAAAAGCAAGTAGTGCCCTTGTGAAACAAGGAGGAAAAGTAGCGCTTGTTCATAGACCGGGACGTTTGTTAGACATTATCACCTTAATGAGAGAGTATCGTTTAGAACCAAAAAGAATTCAACTTGTTTATCCAAAGGAAGGAAAAGAAGCGAACACCCTTCTTGTAGAAGGAATAAAAGATGGAAGACCTGACTTGAAAATCTTACCGCCTCTATTTGTGTACAATGAAAAAAATGAATATACAAAGGAATTGAACAAAATTCTTTATGGGTGAGCATTTTTTCTATGTTTTAGAATGTCGGGATAAGAGTTTTTACGGTGGGTATACAAATAACATGGAAAGACGATTAGCAGTGCATAATGAAGGTAAAGGTGCAAAGTATACTCGTGCCCGCCGTCCTGTTGTTTTGTTGTACAAAGAAGAATTTGAAACAAAAAGTGAGGCAATGAAAGCAGAATATGCTTTCAAAAAACTAACAAGAAAAGAAAAAGAGCGGTTTTTAAAAGAAAGGAAGAATGAATGATGTGGCAACAAAAAAGCTATCAGCAAAATAGTGAAAAAGGGTCATTATATTTAGTTCCAACTCCAATTGGAAATCTAGAAGATATGACATTTCGTGCTATTCGTTCATTAAAAGAAGCAGATTATATTGCTGCAGAAGATACGAGACAAACAAGGAAGCTCTGCAACCATTTTGAGATTGAGAAGAGCATTATAAGCTACCATGAACATAATAAACAACAAAAAGGAAAAGAAATCATTGATGATTTACTAAAAGGTAAAACAATCGCTCTTGTAAGCGATGCAGGTATGCCATGTATCTCAGACCCTGGAGTTGATCTTGTTGAACTAGCTTTACAAGAAGAAATTGCTGTTATCCCATTACCAGGTGCAAATGCAGCTCTAACGTCTCTTATTGCTTCTGGCTTAAATACAGAGCATTTTATGTTTTACGGATTTTTACCTCGTCAAAAGAAACACCGTAAGGAAGTTATAGAAGAGCTCAATAAGGAAAAAAGAACCCTTATTTTTTATGAAGCTCCACATAGATTAAAAGAAATGCTTCTAGCTATTTATGATGGAATGGGAAACCGCAAAGCTGTCATTTCCCGAGAGCTCACGAAGAAATTTGAAGAGTTTATCAGAGGTTCACTAGATGAATTAATTGATTGGTGTAATGATGGAGAAATACGCGGTGAATTTTGCGTTATAGTTGAAGGGAATCAAGGAGATATAAAAGATGATGAGGAAGTCTGGTGGGTTTCTCTATCGATAATTGAACATGTTGATCATTATATACATAAGGGTCAATCAAATAAGGAAGCACTAAAAAGTGTTGCAAAAGATCGGGGAATATCAAAAAGAGAAGTTTATCAAGACTACCATATAAAATAAAAAAGAGAGGAATTCCTCTCTTTTTTTATTTTGAAGACTCTAAGTTATCTTGAATTTCTTTAATAATTTGTTCTGCACCTTCACGGCTTAAGATTAGACGACCGTTAGCAATTTGCATGTTATCGTCAGAAACTTCACCTGTTACTTGGCAAGTCATGTTTGGTTTGTATTTCTTAAGGATAATGCGGTCCTCATCCACATAAATTTCAAGAGCATCCTTTTCAGCAATGCCAAGTGTACGACGTAATTCGATTGGAATTACTACACGACCCAATTCATCAACTTTACGAACAATACCTGTAGATTTCATAATTAGTTTCTCCTCCCATGAATAAGCTTTCTCTATATAATTTCGTCAATATTCGACATTTTCTTCTCTGAATTATCATATCAGGATTTCCAAAAGCAGTCAATAATTTATTTCGAAATTGAGCTAATTTATTTAAAAAAAGCTAATTTCAGTAAAAATAGGATATTTAAAGGGATAAAGTACCTTATCAGGTTTAAATTTGTTTAAAATAAGCCTAATATTTACTTTAATTATATTTTATTGAATTAAGCAAAGTTTGACAAGGAATATGCATGTTTCGACATGAAACGACAAAATTGTTTTTTAAAACTACCGTTAAAACAAAATGAAAGGAGAGGTGTATCTTTAAAGAAAGTAGGAGAGGATGATAAGAGACTATCTCTTATAAAGAAAGCTGGCTTAATTCTATTGAAGATACCCCTTTTAAAAAGCATTGAGAAAATAGTAATATAGTATATAGAAGAAATTTATTTCATTCATATAAAAGTGAGAAAACTTTCTCAATGCCGGCAAAGGAAAAAAAGCGTAGAGAAAGAGCTTTATGTGTGCGCTTTTACTTTTTCTATGATATAACACTCGTATCTAGACGGCTCATAAATACATTCGACATTATATTGATAAAGAAATTAATGGAGGTTTGGCGACATATGACAGAGCAGAAACAAAGTTTTTACATTACAACCCCTATCTATTATCCAAGTGGTAACCTGCATATTGGACATGCTTATACGACGGTAGCTGGGGATGCAATGGCTCGCTATAAACGTTTAAAGGGGTTTGACGTATATTATCTTACAGGAACAGATGAGCATGGACAAAAAATTCAGCGTAAAGCAGAAGAACAAGGGATTACTCCTATTGAATATGTAGATAATATTGTATCTGGTATTAAATCTCTTTGGAGTAAATTGGATATTTCATATAATGACTTTATCCGTACAACAGAAGAACGCCATAAAGTTGTTGTTGAAAAGATTTTTGATCAACTTGTAAAACAAGGCGACATCTATCTAGACGAGTACGAAGGATGGTACTGTACTCCTTGTGAATCATTCTTTACAGATCGTCAGCTTGAGGATGGAAAATGTCCAGATTGTGGCCGTCCAGTAGAGAAGGTTCGAGAAGAATCTTATTTCTTTAAAATGAGTAAATATGCAGATCGTTTACTACAATTTTATGAAGAAAATCCAACGTTCATTCAACCAGAATCTCGTAAAAATGAAATGATCAATAACTTTATTAAACCAGGTCTTGAAGATTTAGCGGTTTCTCGTACAAGCTTTGAGTGGGGAATTAAAGTTCCAAACAATCCTAAGCATGTTGTGTATGTATGGATTGATGCTCTATCAAACTATATTACAGCACTTGGCTATGGTACAGAGGATGATACAAAATACCAAAAATATTGGCCGGCAAACGTTCACCTTGTTGGAAAAGAAATTGTACGTTTCCATACTATTTATTGGCCAATTATGTTAATGGCATTAGATTTACCGTTGCCAAATAAAGTATTTGCACATGGTTGGTTATTAATGAAAGATGGAAAAATGTCAAAATCAAAAGGAAATGTTGTTGATCCTGTTACTCTTATTGATCGCTACGGATTAGATGCATTACGCTATTATCTATTACGTGAAGTTCCATTTGGTTCTGATGGAGTCTTTACACCAGAGGGATTTGTTGAGCGTACAAACTTTGATTTAGCAAATGACTTAGGAAATCTTGTGAATCGTACAATTGCAATGATTAACAAGTATTTTGATGGTGAAATCCCGGCTTACAGTGGACCTGTAACAGAATTTGATGAAACTCTTTCTGCATTCCAAAAACAAACGGTTACAAAGTATGAAGAAGCAATGGAAAAAATGGAGTTCTCTGTTGCCCTAACAGCTTTATGGCAATTTGTAAGCCGTACAAATAAGTATATTGATGAAACACAGCCATGGGTTCTTGCAAAAGAAGAGGATAAAACGAATCTTGCATCTGTTATGGCTCATTTGGCAGAATCTATTCGTCATATGGCGATTCTTTTACAACCTTTCTTAACTCAAGCACCGAAAGGCATTTTTGCTCAACTTGGACTTGAAGATGAGAAACTTCAAGCATGGGAAAGCCTTCAACAATTTGGAGCAATCCCAGCAGGTGTAAAAGTAGTGAAAAAAGGGCAGCCTCTTTTCCCACGTTTAGATGTGGAAGCTGAGGTAGCTTATATTAAAGAGCAAATGCAGGGCAGCGCTCCAGCTCCAAAGGAAGAGAAGAAAGACACGAAAGAAGAACATCAGGAAAGCTCAGAAATCACAATTGATGATTTTATGAAAGTGGACCTTCGTGTTGCTCAAGTTCTAAAAGCAGAACCTGTTAAAAAAGCAGACAAGCTACTAAAAATTCAACTTGATCTTGGTTATGAACAGCGTCAAGTTGTGTCAGGTATTGCAAAGTTCTATACACCTGAAGAGTTGGTAGGGAAAAAAGTTATTTGTGTAACTAACTTAAAACCTGTTAAACTTCGTGGAGAACTTTCACAAGGTATGATTTTAGCAGGAGAAGAAAACGGCGTATTGTCTCTAGCTTCTGTTGATCAAACTCTAGAAAATGGTGCCCGTGTGAAGTAAAGATGAATCAGCCTCTTCAATTTTTGAAGAGGCTCCTTTTTTACTTTAAAATAGACGTAGTTTCATGTGAAACGAAAAAGATAGAAGAGGTGTTAATTTTGTTATTTGATACACATGTTCACTTAAATGCAGATCAATTTGATGAAGACTTAGAAGAAGTGATTAATCGAGCTCTTGAAGCGGATGTTAAGCAAATGGTTGTTGTTGGATTTGATCGTCCAACAATTACGAAAGCAATGGAGCTTGTAGAAAAATATGATTTCTTATATGCAAGCGTTGGTTGGCATCCTGTTGATGCAATTGATATGAAAGATGAAGATTTAGAATGGATTGAAGAGCTAGCAGCACATCCAAAAGTTGTAGCAATCGGAGAAATGGGATTAGATTATCATTGGGATAAATCTCCAAAAGATGTGCAAAAAGAAGTTTTTCGTCGTCAGGTTCGTTTAGCTCGTAAAGTAAATCTTCCAATTATCATTCATAATCGTGAAGCAACAGAAGATGTGGTCGAGATTTTAAAAGAGGAGAAAGTTGAAGACGTTGGCGGGATTATGCACTGCTTTAGTGGAAGTCTTGAAACAGCTAAAAAGTGTATAGATATGAACATGCATATCTCGTTTGGTGGACCGGTTACATTTAAAAATGCAAAAAAACCGAAAGAAGTTGCGGCAGAGATTCCACTTGATCGATTATTAATCGAAACAGACTGTCCTTATCTTGCTCCACACCCAAATCGTGGAAAGCGAAATGAACCTAGTTACGTTACACTTGTAGCTGAACAAATTGCTGAATTAAGAGGTATTAGTTACCAAGAGTTAACAGAAAAAACAACTGAGAATGCCCAAAAATTATTCGGCATAAATCGATAAATTTTTTAATCCTTCTTAAACAGAGCTGTCCGTAAACTCAATGTTTAAAAAGGGTTCTACTCGTCTCCTTCTTCTCATAGGATAACCTTGTCGACAAGTTGTTCTTCCATTCCACTAGCCTTTTAGACATAATATACTATATCCCCAGCATGGTTAGTGGAGGGTTGACAAGTTGTAGAGGACTCTATATAATCTTCGCGAGAGAAGGAGGCGTTTTTCATCGTGTTAAGAAGTATGAAAAAGCTGTTACCTAATCCTACTCTAAACAAAAGGTTTTTGACGATTGCAGTGAGTATCGCAGCCTTTTTATGTTTAGTAGGATTCGCCGGTTTTAAGGCGAGCCAAACTTCTGTTTCTTTCAGTGCAGACGGCAAAAAAGAGAAATTAAGGACAAATGCCGATACAGTAGAAGAATTGCTGGAAGAACAACATATCAAAGTCAAGGATCAAGATTATCTATCACATAAATTATCAACACATCTTAAGGAAGGGATGGACGTATCTTGGATACCATCTCGACCCATACAGTTGACTATTGATGACAAGAAGGAAAAGGTATGGACAACAGCGGATACAGTAGAAGGATTACTAAAACAAGAAGGAATAAAGTTGAACGAACATGACCAAGTAAGTCCTAGCGTTAAGAAAGGGATTGAAAAAAATGATCAAGTTCAAATCAACAAAGCTTTTCAATTCACTTTCAACTATAAAGGAAAAACAAAGAAAGTGTGGTCAACTTCGACTACGGTCGCTGACTTTTTAGCCCATCATAAAATACAAAAGGACGATATGGATCAAGTGAATCCAAGTTTATCTACTAAAGTCGAACCAGGTATGAATGTAACGTATACAGATATTGAAAAAGTCACCGATGTAGTGGAAGAACCAGTGAATCATGCTGTTGTAAAAAAAGAAGACCCAACGCTGCCTAAAGGACAAAAGAAGGTTCTTAAAGAAGGACAAGATGGGGTTGTAAAGAAGGAATATGAGATCACGAAAGAAAACGGTCAAAATGTTTCGAAAGAGCTATTAACAGAAGAGCCTTTAAAAGAGAAACAGGACCGTGTTATTGCTGTTGGTGCAAAAGTTGATAAACCAGTTTCCCAGACAGCTGGCGTCGTAAATGTGTCTTCAAAAAGACAGTCTGGAAAAGAAATTACGGTTTCAGCCACAGCATATACAGCTTCATGTAATGGGTGTTCAGGTACAACGGCAAACGGCATGAATTTAAAAGCAAACCCAAATGCAAAAGTTATTGCTGTTGATCCAAACGTTATACCACTTGGAAGTAAGGTATATGTAGAAGGTTATGGATATGCAACAGCTGCAGACACAGGTGGAGCTATTAAAGGTAACCGAATTGATGTATTTTTTGCTGATAAATCACAGGCCTATCAATGGGGCCGTCGAAATATAAATGTTCGAGTTGTAAATTAATATATAATAGTTGAAAGATGCAGAGGGGATTTTTCTCCTCTGTCTTTTTTAGGTTAAAATAAGGTATGTTCTAATATATAAGACGAAACAGATTGAAGAAAGTTTCACCATATGGAGGAAAAAATGAAAATCAAAGAAATTATTGTTGTTGAAGGAAGAGATGACACTACGGCTGTACAACAAGCTGTTGAAGCAGATACAATTGAGACTAATGGTTCCGCTATTAATAAAGCTACAATTGCAAAAATTCAACTCGCTCAACAAACACGAGGTGTTATTGTATTCACGGATCCTGATTATCCAGGAGAGCGGATACGTAAAATTATTAGTGAACATGTTAAAGGATGTAAGCATGCCTTTTTACCAAAACAGCAAGCAAAGCCGAAGAAAGGGAGAGGTCTTGGTGTTGAGCATGCTTCAAGAAAAGATATTCGTGATGCTCTTCAAAATGTGTATGAAGAATTTATTGATATTGAGGAAGAAATTACACATCAAGACCTTATGATTGCAGGTTTGATTGGCGGCAGTGCAGCAAAAAAAAGAAGAGAAATATTAGG
Source organism: Priestia filamentosa (assembly GCF_900177535.1). Classification (NCBI taxonomy): domain Bacteria; kingdom Bacillati; phylum Bacillota; class Bacilli; order Caryophanales; family Bacillaceae; genus Priestia; species Priestia filamentosa. Next base: position 40,407 of record NZ_FXAJ01000015.1, on the reverse strand, counting down.
ACAGTTTTTGAAGATTGGTTATGCAAATGGAAAACAGCTGCATAAACGACTTCTCATGTTTCAAATTACAAAAGAACAATTCAAAGAAGCAATGGTATGTGTGCTAGAGGAGGAAAAGTAAGATGAAAGATATCGCAACCCCATCGAGAACAAATGAGATATTAAAAAAATATGGATTCACATTTAAAAAAAGTTTAGGTCAAAATTTCCTTATAGATCCTAATATTTTAACAAGTATTGTTCGTTATGCAGAGCTTGATGATAAAAAAGGTGCAATTGAGATTGGACCGGGAATTGGAGCATTAACAGAGCATTTGGCAAGGACTGCGAAGAAGGTTGTAGCCTTTGAAATTGATCAACGTTTGCTTCCTATTCTAGATGAAACATTAGCTCCTTATGATAACGTGGAAGTCTTGAACCAAGATGTTCTAAAGGCAGATCTCAAAAATGTATTAGAAGAACAGTTTGCAGGAATAGAAGATATTATGGTTGTAGCAAACCTTCCTTACTATGTGACAACGCCTATTTTGATGAAACTATTAGAAGAAGAACTTCCGCTTGAAGGTATTGTTGTTATGCTGCAAAAAGAAGTCGGAGACCGCATTTCAGCTAAACCTGGTACAAAAAGCTATGGATCTCTTTCAGTAGCTATTCAATACTATTCTGAACCTGAAACAGTTATGACAGTGCCAAAAACAGTATTTAACCCACAACCAAACGTTGATTCATCTGTTATTCGCTTGAAAATGCGTAAGACTCCGCCTGTTGAACTTGATGATTCAGCTTATTTCTTTACAGTTGTCCGTGCTTGTTTTGGACAACGTCGTAAAACAATATTAAATAATTTAACAAATAATTTAGAAGACGGAAAGAAATATAAAAAAGAAATTGAAGAGGCTCTTCAATCTACAAATATTGATCCAAAGCGCCGAGGAGAAACATTGACAATAGAAGAGTTTGCGCTTTTAAGTAATACGTTAAAACGCACGATTGGATAAAAATAACGAGTAGGCAATCACCTTTTCCACTCATGTTCATACTCTATGGTTAGATAAGTTTGTTTTAACAAATCGACTTTGAGGCTGTGACGGAGTGAATAACATGAATATTAATGTTGGTGATATCGTTGCAAGATCTTCTTATAACAGAGATGTACTATTTAGAGTAATTGATATTCAGGGAGAAATTGCTGTTTTATATGGAGAAGAAGTGAGGCTAGTGGCGGATGCTCCACTTGATGACCTAGAAGCAGTTCAGAGGCAAGAATATATGGATAGAAAGTCCAAAGAAGAGCAACGCATCCAACGCTCTTTTTCCCTTATTAAACAAGATTATGAACTAATACGAGAGCAAAGTGAATATGAAGCAACAAATGGGTATGAGGAAGAAAAACGTTTTTTTCAACTGCCAGGCAAAGTGCTTCACGTCGACGGAGATGCTAGCTACTTACAAAAGTGTTTAACTTTTTATGAGAAGCTTAACATTCCTGTTTATGGAGTGCATTGCTTGGAGAAGGAAATGCCTCACAAAGTGCCTGCTTTAATTGACAAAATACGCCCTGACATCCTTGTTATTACAGGACATGATGCTTATTCTAAATCAAAAGGAAAAAAAGGAGAAATTAAGGCCTATAGACACTCAAAACATTTTGTGGAAACAGTGCATGAAGTGCGCAAAAGAATTCCTAATCTAGATCAGCTTGTTATCTTTGCAGGTGCTTGTCAATCACACTTTGAGTCCCTTATTGGAGTTGGAGCAAATTTTGCAAGTTCTCCTTCTCGAGTGAACATTCATGCTCTAGATCCTGTGTATATTGTAGCTAAAATTAGCTTTACACCCTTTACTGAGCGTATTCGGGTATGGGATGTATTACGCAATACGTTGACAGGGGAAAAAGGAATAGGTGGAATAGAAACGAAAGGCCTTCTTCGTACTGGTATGCCTTATAATATCTTAGAAGAATAAGTCCTCTCAGGCTGCATGCCTAGGGGACTTTTTTTGTACATAAATTTCGAAAAATAGAAAATAATAATTTTGATAGGATATAGGCGAAATACATATTGACAATATCTATGTACAATTGTTATAATTTTAAATTTGACTCATTGCACGTTTCGTGCTATAATGAAGTCAGCGAGGTGGATAGCATGGGAAAAACTTTGGCAGAGATTAAGCAAACATTGGATTTGCAATTGGGAAAGCGCCTTACTTTAAAAGCAAATGGTGGAAGAAGAAAAACCATTGAACGTTCTGGGGTTTTAACAGAAACATATCCGTCTGTTTTTATCGTAGAGCTAGACCAGGCTGAAAACTCTCTTGAGCGAGTGTCTTATAGCTACACAGATATTTTAACGGATACGGTTCAACTAAAGTTCTTTGAAGATCCAGCTAACGGTTTAGCATAGCATAAGCGGGCAGTAAACTTTTGTTTGCTGCTTTTTATTTTGTTCTTCTTGTACATACTAAAATAAGACATCTCTTTGATGTCTATAAGTGCAGTCTTGAAGGAGGATTAGTATGGCGAGAAGACCAATACTTTCGAATAAAGCAAAAGAGGAAATAGCAAAAGAACTGGGGTTCTATGATACTGTGAAAGAACAAGGGTATGGAGCCATAACTTCGAAGGATGCAGGAAACATTGTGAAAAGAGCAGTCGAGATAGCAAAAGCAGGGCTCAATAAGCGAGTATAAATTGGAAAGAAAGAGAAAAAGCCAAAGCCATGCGCTTTGGCTTTTTTGTATAGGCACGAATTTGTCGAATTAAAGACATTCAAATTGTATAATTTATGATAAAATAGCCTTAAACTTGTAGTACGTGGAGTAGGTGAAGAGAATGAAGCTTTCAATGAAAGCACCAGCAAAAATAAATTTATCATTAGATGTATTAGGCAAACGTCCTGATGGGTTTCACGAAGTAGAAATGATTATGACTACAATTGATCTTTCAGATCGAATTGAGCTTGAAGATAGATATGATGGAAAAATATATGTTTCTTCTCACAATCGATATGTACCAGATGATCAGCGAAATTTAGCTTATCAGGCAGCTCAACTATTAAAAGAGCGCTTCAAAGTTTCAAGAGGGGTAACAATTACAATCACAAAAATTATCCCTGTTGCAGCGGGATTAGCTGGAGGAAGCAGTGATGCAGCCGCTACTTTAAAAGGACTAAACCGTTTATGGAATTTAGGTTTGTCAGTAGATCAGTTAGCTGAAATTGGAGCAGAGATTGGTTCTGATGTTTCATTTTGCGTATACGGAGGAACAGCTCTTGCAACAGGTCGTGGAGAAGTGATTCAACATATCGATCATCCTCCAAAGTGTTGGGTAGTATTAGCAAAACCTGAACTAGGGGTTTCAACTGCAGAAGTTTACCGTAACTTGAATTTAAAAAACATTGAGCATCCTGATGTACATGGAATGGTTGATGCATTAAAAGAGAAAGATTACGATAAAATGTGCAATCTTGTTGGAAATGTATTGGAAACTGTAACGTTAAATCTTTATCCAGAAGTATCTCAGATTAAAGAACAGATGATTAAGTTTGGCGCAGATGCTGTTTTAATGAGCGGAAGTGGTCCCACTGTTTTTGGTCTTGTTCAATATGATTCTCGTATGCAACGTGTGTACAACGGATTGAAAGGTTTTTGCGATAAAGTGTACGCTGTACGCATCATAGGAGAAAGAGTAGTTGATTAAAACCGTATCATAGTGTTATATTTACTTTAAAACATACGGATTTTAGGAGGAAGAGATGAAGTTTAGACGCAGTGGACGACTTATTGATATGACTCATTATTTTCTTCAGCATCCAAGACGGCTTATTCCATTAACATATTTTGCCGATAAGTATAAATCAGCGAAATCATCTATTAGTGAAGATATGGTTATTGTCAAACAAACTTTTGAACAGCAAGGCATCGGAACATTGATTACGCTTCCAGGGGCTGCAGGAGGCGTGAAATTCATTCCAAAAACATCAAAAGAAGAAGCGAAAGCTTTTGTTGATGATTTGTGTGAAATGATTGAAAGCCCTGAACGTTTACTTCCTGGTGGCTACTTATATTTAACAGATATCTTAGGTAACCCAAAAGTTGTAAACAAAATTGGACGTTTGTTTGCTTCGACTTTTGCGAATCGAGATATCGATGTTGTAATGACAGTAGCTACAAAAGGAATTCCGCTTGCATATGCTGTTGCTCAATATTTAAACGTACCTGTTGTAATTGTACGTAAAGATAGTAAAGTAACAGAAGGTTCAACAGTGAGCATTAATTATGTTTCGGGATCTTCTAAGCGCATTCAAACAATGCTGCTTGCTAAAAGAAGCTTAAGTATTGGGTCTCGCGTTCTTATTATTGATGATTTTATGAAAGCAGGCGGGACTGTAAATGGAATGATAAGCTTGCTTGAAGAATTTCAGGCTACAGTTGAAGGCATTGGCGTTCTTGTCGAATCAGAAGACATTGAGGAACGTCTTGTTGATGAATATATCTCTCTTGTGAAACTTTGCGATGTTGATACAAGAGGAAAACAAGTAAGAGTAACAGAAGGCAATTACTTTCAATATTATTCATAAAAAACCTGAGGGGGAAAACGTATGCGCTACATACAAACAGATCAAGCACCACAAGCAATTGGACCATATTCACAAGGAATCATTGTAAATAATATGCTTTATAGTTCAGGACAAATTCCATTAAGAGCAGATGGAACACTTGTTGAAGGAAGTATTGAAGAGCAAACAGAACAAGTCTTTGCAAATCTTCAAGCAATTCTAGAAGAAGCAGGAGCTTCATTTGATACAGTTGTTAAAACAATGGTCTTTCTAGATGATATCAATGACTTTCAAGCTGTAAATGAAGTGTATGGCCGCTACTTTGCTGAACATAAACCAGCTCGTTCTTGTGTAGAAGTTGCGAACCTTCCTAAGGGAGTAGGAATTGAAATTGAAGTTATTGCTCTTGTAAAGTAAAAAAGTGAAGAAAGGCTTCCCACAAATTGTAATTTGTGGGAAGCCTTTTTTATTTTATCACCTTGAAAAGAAGAAAAATCTATGTATTTTTAAAATAATAAAAAATAATGATCTATTTTTTCTGATTTTTAGGAAAAATTTTTGTAGAAGAGAAGGAGATTAGAAAATTCTGTGGAATTATTATGGTAAAGCTTCATGAAAAGGTGGTGAACAGGATGGAAGTAACTGACGTAAGATTACGCCGTGTTAACACAGACGGACGTATGCGAGCTATCGCTTCAATCACATTGGACAACGAGTTCGTAGTACATGATATTAGAGTCATCGATGGAAATAACGGATTGTTTGTAGCTATGCCAAGCAAACGCACTCCAGATGGAGAGTTCCGTGATATTGCCCATCCAATCAACTCAACTACTCGAGGTAAAATTCAAGATGCTGTTTTAGCAGAATATCACCGATTAGGTGAACTAGAAGTTGAATTTGAAGAAGCAGGAGCTTCATAATGATATTTAAAAAGAGCCTATATTTATAGGCTCTTATTTTTGGTTTCTTCCTCAAAAATCTTCTTGTAACCCCTTTCTTCATAAAAAACTCTGTAAAAAATATGTACTTTTCATCGTTTTCTTGAAATACCTTCATATTTGAGATATATTTTTAATGGATAAAAAGGACAAACTGGAGGTCCATTATGACAAATAGATATGCGGTTATATTGGCTGCTGGGCAAGGAACAAGGATGAAATCATCTCTTTACAAGGTGTTGCACCCTGTATGTGGGAAACCTATGGTTGAACATGTTGTAGATCAGCTAAGAACCCTAAACCTTGACAGCATTGTAACAATTGTTGGACATGGTGCAGAAATGGTGAAAACACAGCTTGGTGATCGTAGCCTTTATGCACTACAGGAAGAACAGCTTGGAACGGCTCATGCAGTAATGCAGGCAGATTCAGTTTTGAAAGATAAGAAAGGAACAACAATTGTTGTTTGTGGAGACACACCGCTTATTACAAGCGAAACAATTGAAGCTGTTCTAAACTATCATGATCAAAACGAAGCAAAAGCAACAATTTTAACAGCACATACGGATAATCCAACAGGATATGGTCGTATTGTCCGCAATGAAGAAGGTCATGTTTTAAAGATTGTGGAACACAAAGATGCAACAGAGCAAGAGCGAGAAATTGGTGAAATTAATACTGGAACGTATTGCTTTGACAATGAACTCTTATTTTCTGTGCTTTCTCAAGTATCAAATGATAATGTTCAGGGAGAATATTACTTACCTGATGTTATTGAGATTCTTCAATCAAAAGGTGAAAAAGTGTTAGCATATCAAACAGATGATTTTGCGGAAACACTAGGTGTTAACGATCGCTATGCACTTTCACAAGCAGAAGCTACAATGCGCGCGCGTATTAATAAGAAACATATGTTAAATGGGGTTACAATTCAAGACCCTGCAAACACATATATTTCAGCTGATGCGGAAATTGGCCGTGATACAGTTCTATTACCTGGGGTTGTAATTAATGGTAAAGTATCAATTGGTGAACGCAGCGTTATCGGACCACACTCTGAATTGAAAGACTGCCAAATTGGTGAAGAAACAACAATTCGTCAATCAGTTGTGCACGATAGTGAAGTAGGCAATAAAGTAAATATTGGTCCTTTTGCTCATATTCGTCCTCAATCTTCAATTGGTGATGAGGTACGTGTAGGCAATTTTGTAGAGATTAAGAAATCTACTTTTGGTAAAGGAAGCAAAGCTTCTCACTTAAGCTATATTGGTGATGCAGAAGTTGGCAAAGATGTGAACCTTGGTTGTGGTTCAATCACTGTAAATTATGATGGGAAAAATAAATTCTTAACCAAGATCGAAGACGGTGCTTTTGTTGGGTGCAACTCTAACTTAATTGCTCCTGTTACAGTAGGAAGTGGAGCATATGTAGCGGCTGGTTCAACAATCACAGATGATGTACCAGGCGAAGCACTATCTATTGCTCGTGCGAAACAAGTGAATAAAGAAGGCTATGCAAATAAAATAAATAACAAAAAGTCCTAACGGAGGGTACTCATTATTATGTCAAGAGATTATACTTCTGAAAAAATTAAAGTTTTTTCCTTAAATTCAAATCCTGCTTTAGCAGAAGAAATTGCTAAAGTAATTGGGGTTGGACTAGGGAAATGTTCGGTTACTCGTTTTAGTGATGGAGAAGTTCAAGTTAACATTGAAGAAAGTATTCGCGGCTGTGATGTTTTTATTGTTCAGTCTACGAGTGCACCTGTTAACGAACGACTAATGGAACTTCTTATTATGATTGATGCACTTAAACGTGCAGCAGCTAAAACAATCACAATTGTTATCCCTTACTATGGTTATGCTCGTCAAGATCGTAAAGCTCGTGCTCGTGAGCCAATCACAGCTAAGCTTGTAGCAAACCTTCTTGAAACAGCAGGAGCGCATCGCGTGATTGCACTTGATTTACATGCTCCTCAAATTCAAGGTTTCTTTGACATCTTAATTGATCACCTTATGGCAGTACCTATCCTAGGAGAGTACTTTAAAGGAAAAGAGTTAGATGATATTGTAATTGTTTCTCCGGACCACGGTGGTGTAACAAGAGCAAGAAAGCTTGCAGATCGCTTAAAAGCTCCGATTGCAATTATTGATAAACGTCGCCCGCGTCCAAACGTAGCAGAAGTTATGAACATTGTTGGACAAGTTGAAGGAAAAACAGCAATCTTAATTGATGATATGATTGATACAGCAGGTACAATTACACTTGCTGCAAATGCACTTGTAGAAGCAGGAGCAACACAAGTTTATGCTTGTTGTACACACCCAGTGCTTTCAGGCCCTGCGATTGATCGTATCCAAAACTCTAAAATCAAAGAGCTTGTTGTTACAAACTCTATTGCTCTTACAGACGAAAAGAAAATTGATAAAGTAACACAGCTATCTGTTGCACCTCTAATTGGAGAAGCAATTATTCGCGTTTATGAAGATCAATCTGTTAGTACACTTTTTGATTGATTTGTAATTGTATTTTGCCTTTCATGTTTAGCAATCTTTAAAAAAGGGTATTTCTAATACTGTACACAAATAAAGAGAAACTAAAACATGGAAGGTGAAGTAGATTGAGTAATCAATTACAAGCACAAGTACGTGAAGATTTAAAACGTTCAGCAACTAGAAAATTACGTGAAGATGGCAGTGTTCCTGCTGTTGTATATGGATATAATCAAAATTCAAAGTCTATTTTTCTTGATTCTGTAGACTTCATTAAAACAATGCGTGAAGTAGGTCGAAACGGTGTGCTAACACTTGTTGTCGAGAAAGATAAGTTTCCTGTAATGTTACATGATGTACAGGTTGATCCATTAAAAGATCAAGTTGTACATGCTGACTTTTATGTTGTAAACATGAAAGAAGAAGTAGATGCAGAAGTGACAGTCTCTCTTGTGGGAGAGCCAGCAGGAGTTAAAGATGGTGGAGTGTTATCACAAGCATTAAACGAAATTTCAGTTCGGGCTCTTCCAAATGATGTTCCGTCTGTAATTGAAGTAGATGTATCTCAGTTAAGCATCAACGACTCTATCACAATTTCGGACATCCCAAAAGAAGGCAAGTACGAAATTACAAATGAAGACTTAGAAGAAACAATTGCTTCTGTACTTCCTCCTCGACAAGTAGAGGAAGTTGAAGATGAAACAGCGGCAGAAGAGACAGAACAAACTGAAGAAGCAAAAGATCAAGAATAAAAGTACAGGACGTAACCTTTTAATGGTTACGTCTTTTGCTATGAACAAGTAACTGTAGTTAAAAGAGAAATGGTTAGTTACTTGTGTGGAAAGAGCCAATTTGTGCTAAAATAAAAGAAGCACAATAAACTTAATAACAGGTGAAAGGGGTACCAAAAGTTGAAAGTGATTGTAGGTTTAGGGAACCCTGGGAAACAATATGAGCGTACACGCCACAATATTGGATTTATGATTGTTGATGAACTCTCTGATCGTTTCAATATTCCTTTGAATCAAACAAAGTTTAATGGAACGTTTGGGATGGGGTATGTTCAAGGCGAAAAGGTATGCTTGTTAAAGCCTCTTACATATATGAATTTATCTGGCGAATCTCTTCGTCCGCTTATGGATTACTACGATGTGGAGATTGAAGATATTGTTGTTATCTATGATGATCTAGATTTACCAGCGGGTAAAATTCGTTTAAGGCAGAAGGGTAGCCCAGGAGGCCATAATGGAATTAAGTCCATTATTCAGCACATACACACTGATCAATTCAAACGAGTTCGTGTTGGAATTGGTCGCCCTCAAACAAATATGAAGGTTGTTGATTACGTTCTTGGCCGATTTACAGATGATGAGATGATAAGCATGAAGGAAGCTATGGAACGTTCTATCCTAGCTTGTGAGAAATGGCTAAATGAACCGTTTTTAAATGTTATGAATACGTACAATAGCTAATAGAATAAGATATAGAGAACATGTCCATACTAAGGGTAAAATACTTAGGAGGACCTTTTATGTCTATTCACTATGTATGCAGACACTGCGGACATAAAGTAGGTACGTTAGAGGAAAAAGTCGTTGATACAGAGAAATTAGGATTTAATCATTTAACAAATGAGGAACGAACTTCGTTCATTCAATATGCAGAAGATGGAAGTATGTCAGTGAATGTAATTTGTGAAGATTGCCAAGAAGCTTTAGAGCGAAATCCAGATTTTCATCAGTATTCAACATTTATACAGTAATACGCTTTGGTTGTAATATACCAAAGCATTTTCTATTTGAGTTACGTTGTTTTAAAGAGGAGGAGACGATGTTGCAAGGATTAAAGAGACACTTCGAGCATCATAAAGAAATCGAAGGAATTTTAAATGGAGTCCAAGAAGGAATTAAAGAGCAGCTTGTTACGGGGATCTCGGGTTCTGCACGTGCAGTATTGATGGCAAGTCTCTATGAAAAAGAGGAAGGAAAACGGCCTCTGTTAGTGGTAACCCATAACTTATATCAAGCACAGAAAGTATACGATGATCTTACAAATCTGTTACCTGAACAAGACGTATTTCTCTATCCTGTAAACGACGTACTTGCTTCAGAATTTGGTACGGCAAGTCCTGAATTAAGAGCACAGCGCTTAGAAGTGTTAAACTTCTGGAACAGAGAAGAAAAAGGAGTTGTTGTTGCTCCATTACAGGGGATATTGCAACTTCTTCCACCTAAGTCTGTTTGGAATAAAAATCAGCTTACATTTCAAGTTGGTGTAGACATTGATGTAGAGTATGCTATTGCAAAGATTAACGAACTTGGTTATGAACGAGCTTCAATGGTTTCAACACCAGGAGAGTTCAGCGTACGCGGAGGCATTATTGATATTTACCCTCTTACAGAAGAAAATCCAGTCAGAATTGAATTATTTGATACCGAGGTAGATTCAATTCGAACTTTCACAGCTGAAGAGCAACGTTCAGTAGATAAGCTAGAGAGCATTACAATTGGCCCTGCAACAGAACTACTTCTTACAGAAGAACAGCTGATTCAAGGGGCAAAGTCGCTAGAAGCAGCGCTTTCGAAAACTTTAAAGAAAGTGAAAGATGAAACTGTAAAAGAGCAGCTTGTTGAAAAAGTTCAATATGAAATTGAACAACTAAAAAATAAGCAGATTTTTGATGATGTCTCAAAATATTTTCACCTTCTTTATGAAGAACCAGCTAGTTTACTAGATTACCTACCTGAAAATGGTGCTGTGTTCTTCGACGAAATTACAAGAGTACATGAAGCATCAGAACAGTTAAAGAAAGATGAAGCTGATTGGGTTACAAATCAGCTTATGGTTGGAGAATTTGTACATGACATCCCACTGTCTCACAACATGCCAACTCTTCTTCAAAAGCATAAAGCACCATTTATCTATATGTCGCTATTTTTGAAGCATGTTCCAAATACAAGTCCCCAAAACATTGTAAATGTCTCTTTTAAAGCAATGCAGCAGTTTCACGGACAGATGAATTTGTTCAAGGGAGAAGTGGAGCGTTGGGTTAAAAACAACTTTACGATTGTTGTGCTTGGTCCTACATTGGAACGAGTAGATAAGCTGGAGTCTGTTCTTCGTGACTATGATCTTGATTCTATTATTTTGAAAGAAGATTCTCAGCTTATTCCAGGCACAATTCAAATTGTAGAAGGTGACTTACAATCTGGATTTGAGCTCCCAATGCAGAAGCTTGTTGTGATTACAGAAGAAGAGTTATTTAAGAAACGTGTTAAAAAATCAAAGAGACGTCAAAAGCTTTCAAATGCAGAGCGAATTAAAAGTTATTCAGAGCTTAATGTTGGTGATCATGTTGTTCACGTAAATCACGGGATCGGTAAATATCTAGGCATTGAAACGCTAGAAATCAACGGGCTTCACAAAGATTATTTGAACATTCGATATGAAGGTACAGATAAACTATATGTACCTGTTGAACAGATTGACCAAGTACAGAAATATGTTGGTTCTGAAGGTAAAGAGCCTAAACTCTATAAATTGGGCGGTAACGACTGGAAGAAAGTGAAGCGTAAAGTAGAGGCATCTGTTCAAGATATTGCAGATGATCTTATTAAGCTTTATGCAGAACGCGAAGCAAGTAAGGGATATCCATTTGCTCCTGATAGTGATATGCAACGTGCATTTGAGGCATCTTTTCCATATCAAGAAACAGAAGATCAACTGCGCTCAATTGCGGAAGTGAAAAAGGATATGGAACGCATCCGTCCTATGGATCGTCTTCTTTGTGGAGATGTTGGATACGGAAAGACAGAAGTTGCTATAAGAGCAGCATTCAAAGCCATTCATGAAGGAAAACAAGTGGCTTTTCTTGTGCCGACTACAATACTAGCTCAGCAGCACTATGAAACAATCCGTGAAAGATTTCAAGAATATCCAATAAATATTGGTCTTTTAAGCCGTTTTAGAACAAGAAAGCAGCAACAAGAAACAGCAAAAGGATTAAAATCAGGGGTTGTAGATATTGTAATTGGAACACATCGCTTGCTTTCTAAAGATATTAAGTATAAGGATTTAGGGTTGCTTATTATTGATGAAGAACAGCGCTTTGGTGTTACACATAAGGAAAAAATAAAACAGCTAAAAGCTAATATTGATGTTCTAACATTGACAGCAACGCCAATTCCAAGAACACTGCATATGTCGATGCTTGGAGTTCGCGATTTATCTGTTATTGAAACACCTCCTGAAAACCGTTTTCCTGTGCAAACTTATGTGCTTGAATATAATCCTCCACTTGTAAGGGAAGCAATTGAACGCGAACTTGCTAGAGATGGGCAAGTGTACTTCCTTTATAACCGTGTAGAAGATATTGAGCGTAAAGCAGAAGAAATCTCAACCCTTGTTCCTGATGCACGTGTTGCTTATGCACACGGTAAGATGAACGAAACGGAGCTTGAAGCAGCTGTGTTAAGTTTCTTAGAAGGAGAATATGACGTTTTAGTGAGCACAACTATCATTGAAACGGGTGTTGATATTCCAAATGTTAATACATTGATTGTACATGATGCAGATCGTATGGGCCTTTCACAGCTTTATCAGCTACGTGGACGTGTTGGTCGTTCAAATCGAGTTGCATATGCTTATTTCACATACCGTAAAGATAAAGCTCTAAGTGAAGTAGCTGAGCAAAGACTGCAAGCAATTAAAGAGTTTACAGAGCTTGGTTCTGGATTTAAGATTGCAATGCGTGATTTATCCATTCGTGGAGCAGGGAACTTACTAGGAGCCCAACAGCATGGCTTTATTGACTCTGTTGGTTTTGATTTATACTCTCAAATGCTTAAAGAAGCAATTGAAGAGAGGCAAGGCAGCGGTGAAGAAGAGAAAGTGGATGTTGAGATTAATATTAATCTTGATGCCTACATTCCAGATCAGTATATTGTAGACGGTAGAATGAAAATTGATATGTACAAACGATTCCGTGGCATTGAAAGTCTCGAAGATCTTGAAGATTTGAAAGAAGAAATGATTGATCGCTTTGGTGATTATCCTGCTGAAGTGGGCTACTTATTTAAAGTTGCTGAAATGAAAGTGTACGCAGCGGAGAATGGAGTAGAATCTGTTATGCAATCTAAGACAGAAATCTCTATTCTCCTAACTGAGAAGACAAGTGCTGAGATTGATGGACAGAAGCTATTTCAGTTAGGAAATGAGTTTGGACGAATGATGGGGTTTGGTATGGAAGGAAACCGTGTCAAAGTTGTAGCAAATATTAACCGTCTAAAAGAAGCTGAATGGCTTCCGATGATTTTGAAATTCGTAAAAAATCTAAAAGATGTTCGAAAAGAAAAAAAGGTAAAATCTGTCTAGCTTTTCATGAACAAAGCACTCTTTCTAGAATGATACATTAATGACAAATATGACATTAAAATTAAAATATTACAAGTAGCCAATATTATGTTAACAACGATTGTCTTTCTATTCAAAACACTCCATAATGGGGTAGTAATGACTAAATGTGGCATAAAATCGTATAAAACGTCGTTTTTTATAAAAAAAACCAACTATTTACGTATAGAAGTTAATATGTGAAGGATACTAACTTCAACATTGGTGATAAATTCAACCATGACCAATTATTCATCATCTTATGAAAGTGAGGCTTTGTTTCATGAAAGCAACAGGTATAGTTCGCAGAATTGATGATTTGGGGCGTGTTGTAATCCCAAAAGAAATTAGAAGAACATTAAGGATTCGCGAAGGAGATCCACTTGAGATTTTCGTTGATCGCGATGGTGAAGTAATTTTAAAGAAATATTCACCAATCAGCGAATTAAGTGACTTTGCGAAAGAATACGCTGAAGCATTATATGACAGTTTAGGTAACCCAATCTTAGTTTGTGACCGAGATTACTTCATTGCAATTGCCGGAGCATCTAAAAAGGATTATCTGAACAAAAGTGTAGGTCAGCTTCTTGAGACAACAATGGAAAATCGTAGTTCTACTATTGTTACAGAAGAGAAGACAATTGAGCTTGCAGATGGTCATGAAGAAAAAGTATCATCATATACAATTGGACCTATTATTGCCAATGGAGACCCAATTGGAGCTGTCGTTATCTTCTCAAAAGAAGGAACAGTCTCAGAAATTGAGCACAAGGCTGTTCAGACAGCAGCTGGATTCCTTTCTCGTCAAATGGAACAATAATTAGTAAAGGTCTACTTATTTTTATCTATCTTTATAAAACAGATACTTACGCGTATAAAAGAAAGAAGAGATATCAACAAGCACTTTGCTGCTTAGGTATCTCTTCTTTTTTTAGGTGAAGGGATATAGAGCATAATAGAAAGTAGCGTGATATAATACAGGTGTTGTAAATGGGTTAAAGAAGGTAGACGATATGAAAAGAAAAAACAAAATTCGTTCTTCAATGATTTGGAATGGAGCGATTATCCTCACGATTTCAGGGCTCATTACTAAAGTGTTAAGTGCTGTATATCGTATTCCATATCACTACTTATCAGGTGATATTGGGTTTTATATTTATCAACAAATTTATCCGTTTTACGGCATTTCTGTGTTCTTAAGTACATTTGGTTTTCCTGTTGTCATCTCAAAATTGTTAACAGAACAAAATTCAGAGAGAGAACGAAGAGAAGTTGTTAGAGTTTCCTTTGTATTTCTCCTCGTATTTAGTGGGTTTCTTGCGCTTTTTCAATATACAACAGCTGATTATATTGCAGGAGCAATGGAAGACAAAGGACTTGCTCCTCTTATTCAGCTTGTAGCTCTTTCCTACTTGTTTATTCCATTCATGGCTGTGATTAGAGGATATTATCAAGGTGAGAATAATATGTTTCCAACCGCTCTATCACAAGTGACGGAGCAGTTCGTTCGAGTAGGATGTATCTTGCTTTTTGTGTATCTTTTCATCCAAACAAGACAAAGTATTTACGATGTAGGGGCTGCTGCTATATTAGGTTCATTAATCGGCAGCGGAGCAGCACTAATTGTTTTACTTTCCTTTGTACTTCGATTAAGGAGAGAGAAAGTAGGATTCGTGCGTCTATTAGGCGCTTTTCGAATTATAAGGAAATTAGTTTCTCAAGGGTTTTGGGTTTGCTTAAGCGGAATGAGTCTTTTGTTTATGCAGCTTATTGATTCATTTACACTATATGGCGAGCTAACCTCAGGAGGAATTGATGAGATTACGGCTAAGGTATTAAAGGGAGTATATGATAGAGGATTGCCTCTTATTCAGCTTGGCACGGTTGTTGGCACGGCTTTCTCTTTATCCCTTGTTCCTGTTATTTCAACAGCTTTTCTACAGAAGGATCGAAGACTTCTTCAGTATAAGGCAAGCTTAGCTCTACGTGTAGGAACGGTTGTTGGCTTTGGAGCAGCTGGTGGTTTATGTCTTATTATTAAACCAACAAATGCTATGCTTTATGGGGATTACAGAGGCTCTGATGTTCTTGCTATATTAAGTATTACAGTGGCATTCACAACTCTAGCTGCAACAAGCTCAGCTATTATTCAAGGGATGAATAGAGTCTATATACCTGCCCTCTCAGTATTGATAGGTATTATTGTTAAGTGGCAATTAAACGAATTTTTAGTTCCTTCTTTCGGAACAAAAGGAGCTGCGTTTGCTTCTGTGATGTGCTTTGCTTTCATTACATTTGGAAATGTAACGTATTTGCGGGTTATTCGTGTGCTTCCAAGGCTCTCTTTTTCCTCGCTTTATACAGTGTTGAAAGCATTATTGGTTATGGCGGTTGTTCTAATAGTTTATCAACTTTTATGGCCAGTTATAGTGAGGGACGAAGGAAATCAACATGCACTAGTTGCCCTAACAAGTGTTGTACTTGGAGGTCTAATTTATATGAGTACAATTTTAAAGATGGGGATGTTTACATTAGAGGAACTCGCAATGCTCCCACTTGGAAGCAAGCTTGCAAAGTTAGGACGGAAGAGATAGGAAAGGTGATAAAATGGCAAAAAAGATTAAAGTACTTGGTCTAGGTGCAGGTGACTATGATCAACTGACAATTGGCACATTAAAAATTCTTCAAGGAACAAAAGAAGGATATATTAGAACAAAGCATCATCCACTCGTCCCTCAGTTAGAAGCAGAGGGCATTACTTTCCAATCTTTCGATGATAGTTATGAAGCGTTTAAAACATTTGAGGAAGTATATGAACATATCTCAAATGTCTTAATTGAAAAAGCTGAAAAAGAAGATGTATTATACGTTGTACCAGGCCATCCGATGGTTGCGGAACAGACAGTACAGCTTCTTTTGCAAAAAGGGAAAGAGAAAGAAGTGGAAATTGAAATTAGCGGAGGCCAAAGCTTTTTAGATCCGTTATTTACGGCAGTGAAAATAGATCCTATCGAAGGATTTCAACTTCTTGATGGAACAAGCCTAAAGAAGGAAGAAATTCAAGTTACACAACATGTAATCATTGCTCAAGTTTATGATGGATTTGTTGCTTCAGATGTAAAACTTGTTCTAATGGAGAAACTTCCTGACGAGTATCCCGTTTATATTGTAAGGTCAGCAGGAAGCCAGAACGAAAATGTTCAAAAAGTGCAGTTATACGAACTTGATCATCATATTCGAGAGGTTGATAATCTTTTAACTCTTTACATACCTCCTGTGACTGATGAAGAAGTGTTGTACAAACAGTTTCCAACACTCCGCTCTATTATTGCAACATTAAGGGGACCTGATGGCTGTCCGTGGGATCAGAAACAAACACATGAATCACTACGATCGTATGTGTTAGAGGAAGCGTACGAGCTTATTGAAGCAATTGATAATGGGGATGATGATCATATTATAGAAGAGCTCGGAGATATCCTTCTTCAAGTAATGCTGCATGCTCAAATTGGAGAAGATGAAGGCATGTTTACTGTTGATGATGTGATTGAAGGTATATCTGCGAAAATGGTTCGTCGCCATCCTCATGTTTTTGGTAAGAAAGAAGCAAATAATGTGGAAGATGTGTTAACAAATTGGGAAGAAATTAAAAAACAAGAGAAGCAAGAGCGTGAGTCTATTTTAGACGGAATTCCACGATCAATGCCTTCACTATTAAAGGCTTATCATATTCAGAAAAAAGTGTCTAAGGTAGGCTTTGACTGGGATGATGTTGCTCCAATGTACGATAAAGTACAAGAAGAGCTCGAAGAATTTAAACAAGAAGTTAAAGAATCAACAGAAGTGACCGAAGAAATGATGGAAGAGTTCGGTGACATTTTGACAGCCATTGTTAATGTGGCTCGCTATTATAAAATCGATCCTGAAGTAGCCTTGGCTAAAAGCAATGCAAAATTCATAAATAGGTTCAATTATATTGAAGAACGGGTAAAAGAACGAGGGGCGAACTTTAGAGATTTTTCTCTTGAGCAGCTTGATGAGTTCTGGAATGAAGCAAAGAAAAAAGGTTTATAGATAGAAAGGTGAGTAAGATGAGACTTGATAAATTTCTTAAAGTATCAAGATTAATAAAACGTCGTACATTAGCAAAAGAAGTGGCAGATCAAGGTCGTATCACTGTTAACGACCAAGAAGCAAAAGCTAGTACGAAATTAAAAGAGAATGATGTTTTAAAGATTAAATTTGGCACAAAAGAAGTGACAGTAAAAATTAATGCACTTCAAGAAACAGCTAAAAAAGAAGAAGCCTCTTCTCTTTACACAATTGTAAAAGAAGAGTATACATCAGAAAGAAATTAGGCTTGTTCTAAATAACCCTTCCACCTCATATACCTAATGTGAAAAGATTCGTGTGAGGATCTCATGAATTCATTAGATGAGGTGAGGGGACAATGAATCAATATCATGATATGACAGGGGGCACGAAGGATACAAGTGCACCCAACCACGATATAGTGATGAAAGGCCGTAGACTTCTTGATATTACAGGTGTAAAGCAAGTGGAGAGTTTTGATACAGAAGAATTCTTGCTTGAGACAGTAATGGGTTTCCTTTCAATAAGAGGACAAAATTTACAAATGAAGAACTTAGATGTAGATAAGGGAATCGTATCGATTAAAGGTAAAATTTTTGATATAGTGTATCTAGAAGCAAACCAGTCGGAGAAAGCTAAAGGATTCTTTAGCAAGCTGTTCCGATGACCCTAAATGTTCAGTTTTATACGATGGTAGCAATGGCGCTCACAGGATCATACCTTGGGGCTGCCATTGATACGTATCGTTTTTTCTTTAATCGACAGTTAGTTTCTCGCTGGATTGTATTTTGCCATGATATTGTATTTTGGCTTCTGCAAGCGGTTCTTATCTTCTATGTATTGTTCGTTGTAAATGAAGGGGAGCTACGGTTCTATATTTTTCTTGCCCTTTTATGTGGTTTTTCTGCATATCAAAGTTTATTTAAGAAACCGTATCAATCGCTGTTAACCTTTCTTGTACGAGCCGTCGTTTCTCTATATTTATTTGTCGTTCGACTTATAAAAGGACTTGTTGTTAAACCAATATGGTTCATTATCCAGGCTCTTATTGCCATCGTACTTTATGTAGGTAATCTTCTTTTCACTGTAACACTTACTGTGTTGAAGATTTTCTTATTCCCCATAGCTTGGCTTCTCAGAATCATTTGGAGAATGTTGCCAACTTCAGTCCAACAATTTTGTTACCGTTTTTTTCAATCTTTAAAAGGATTTTCCGTAAAAATCAAGAATATAACAATTGGGCTTAAACAGTACTTGCTGTTCTGGAAACGGAAAAAGGAGGAGTAGTGAACGTGGGAGTAAGAAAAAGTAAAAATGTAACCTCGCTACCTTCAAGCCATGTGGAAACCCAACAAAAACAACTGGATTCCAAAAGTCGTCGCCGTGTTGGACTTATTAGGCGTCTCACCGTTTTTGGCATCTTTGCTCTCATCCTTAGTATCTTTATTACTGTAAAGCTTTTTTCACAGCAATCAGCCATTGAAGAGAAGAAAGCAGAACATAAGCAGTTAACAGAAGAATTAACGAAGCTTGAGAAGAAAGAGAAAAGCCTCAATACAGAGATTAAGCAGTTAAACGACGATGATTATATAAAGAAGTTAGCAGGAAAAGATTATTTCTTAACTGAAGATGGACAAATTATTTTCAATGTAAAAGATTAACGGCACCTTATGTGCGTTGACAGCGTGAAATTTAGTTTTGTATAATATATAATAAATTGACTTTTTTACATTTTAAGGAGGAGCATTTTTTTTATGTCAATCGAAGTAGGCAGCAAGTTACAAGGTAAAGTAACAGGTATTACACATTTCGGAGCGTTTGTTGAGCTTTCAGAAGGTACAACTGGACTTGTTCACATTAGTGAAGTAGCTGACAACTATGTAAAAGACATTCGCGAACATCTTCAAGTCGGTGATCAAGTAGAAGTAAAGGTCATCAATATTGAGAAAGATGGAAAAATCGGCTTATCAATTAAGAAAGCAAAAGATTCATATCGTCCACCAAGAAAGCGTCAAGAACGTCCTAACAATCGTCCAAATACAGAGAACTTTGAGCAAAAAATGTCGCGTTTTTTAAAGGATAGTGAAGATCGTCTTGCTTCCCTAAAACGTAACACAGAGTCAAAACGTGGCGGTCGTGGAGCGAGAAGAGGTTAACTTGCTGCTGATGAAGCGATAAATGAACTACTGTGAGTAATAATGCTCATCTTTTATAGATACGCATAAGAGCAGCCTAATGATTAGGCTGCTCTTTTTTTATAGTGCACATTCCTCGATTTCAAACCCCAAATCTTCAATCATTTTATGGTCATATTCTGCCTCTTGTCCATCTGTTGTTAAATAATCACCAACAAAAATAGAATTAGCTGCATAGAGCCCTAGAGGCTGAAGAGAACGAAGGTTTACTTCACGACCACCTGAAATACGAATCTCTTTGCTTGGATTGATAAATCTCATGAGAGCAAGGATTTTTAAGCATGCTAGTGGTTCTAGCGGTTTTTGATCCTGCAACGGAGTACCTTTGATTGCATGAAGAAAATTGACAGGAATTGAATCAACATCAAGATTTCTTAATGAAACACCAATCTCATAGATTTGTTCATTTGTTTCTCCCATCCCAAAAATACAGCCTGAGCAAGGAGAAATCCCTGATCCCTTCACTTCGTTCACTGTATTTACTCTATCTTCATATGTATGAGTAGATACAATAGAAGAGTGGTTATCTCGATGGGTATTGAGATTGTGATTATAACGATGAACACCAGCTTGCTGTAGTCTTTGGGCTTTTTCTTCATTAAGAAATCCTAGACATGCACAAATTTTTAGAGAGGTTGTTTTTGTGATTTCTTCCACCGCTCCAGCAACTTCCTCCACGTCTCGTTTTGATGGGGCCCTACCACTTGCCACAATACAGTAGGTTCCTGCTTGACGTTTTATAGCTTCCTGTGCCCCTGCTATAATTGTTTCTTTGTTTAACATAGGGTATTTCTCAATAGGGGCGTTTGACACAATAGATTGTGAGCAGTATCCACAATTTTCAGGGCAGAGTCCGCTTTTGGCATTAATAATCATATTGAGCTTTACTTTGTTCCCAAAGTAATGAGAGCGAATAGTATAAGCAGCATCCATGATTGAGAGAACTTCATCATTAGGAGCTTCAAGAATTTCTAGTGCCTCTTTCTTTTCTAGTAGTTCACCTTCTAATACTTTTTTAGCTAAATTAGACCATTTTGACATAGCTTTCACTCCATTTCTGTTAAATGTTAACTTTATATTAATAAAGGTTAACATTTAGTAGGGAGACTGACAATTATCAAAACATGTCACTAATCCATGGATTTAATAAATTTATGATTAATTTAATATTTTAGAAAAGTTTATTTTATATACATACCTTTTTATTAATGAGGTTTTTAAGAATTAAGGTTTTATTTCAATATAAGAAATGAAGTAAGAATTTTATTTTTTGAAAATGAGAAAATTGAAATGTTAGGAAATATAGTAGTATTAAAGGAATGCAGAAAAAGCGGAAAAACGAAAAAACCCCTTCGTACGACAATGTACGAAGGGGTTTTTGTAGAAATAGCGGCGGAGGGGATCGAACCCCCGACCTCACGGGTATGAACCGTACGCTCTAGCCAGCTGAGCTACACCGCCAATTAAAGACAAGTTAAATCATACTATGACTATAGAGAAGTGTCAATACATTTGGAGTATAAAGAGGAATAAACAACTTTTATAACGAGTTACGCCATTTAATCTTAGAGCTTAGTAGAGAAGAGTCTAACATTTTGTATAGTTTTTGAAAGTTCAGTAGAAAAGAGTCGAACGATTTTTTTAAACAATCCCTTCTTTTGACAAAAAAAAGAAGTTGTCCTCTGTATAATGAGCACTAAGTATTTCTATACAGGTGGTGAACGAAGTGGAGAAGACAGAAAGAAACTATGCCAGTCCAATCCCGAATTTAGTAGCAGATCGAACAAAGAAGGAGACATCAAAATTTTTCCTAGGTCTTCAGCTTAAGTTGGAGAATCTGCTGTTTCAAAGTGGTTTACTCATCCTGATTACCGGATTTTTATTAGGACGAGCTCTTATTCTTATGGAGATTATGCCGTTCGCTCTTCCATTTGTAGCAGCGGTTTATGTTATGAAGAAAGAGAAGCTCGGGGTAAGTGCTTTAGCCGTTCTAGGTGGTGCGTTTACCATTTCCGTTGAGAAAGGTGCCTTTGTCCTGTTATGCGTTTTCGCCTTCCTCATTTTATACAAGGTAAGTGGATTTCTCTCAGTTGAACCTGCGCGAAAACTACCGCTTATCGTTTTTGTGACAATGCTTATTGTGAACCTCTCTCTTTCTTACACATCAGCTTGGACGCTTACAGTATATGACGTTACACTTGCAGTTGTAGAGTCAGGCCTAAGCTTTATTTTAACAATGATTTTCCTTCAAAGTATTCCGCTTATCTCACAAAAGATTAATCCACATGCTTTAAAGATAGAAGAAGTAATTTGTTTAATCATCCTTCTTGCTTCTGTTATGACAGGAACAATTGGTTGGGAAATTTATGGGCTTTCTGTTGAACATATTTTATCTCGTTACTTGGTTGTTGTTTTTGCTTTTGTAGCAGGAGCAACTGTTGGCTCAACAGTTGGGGTTGTGACAGGTTTAATTCTAAGTCTCGCAAATGTCTCAAGTTTGTATGAAATGAGTTTGCTTGCTTTTTCAGGTCTTCTAGGGGGGTTATTAAAGGACGGAAAGAAACTTGGCGTATCGTTAGGTCTTATCGTTGGGACCTTGCTTATTAGCTTGTACAGCAAGCCAGATGAAATTCTTTCACTCAACTTATATGAATCACTTGTTGCTGTTGGCTTATTTTTATTGACACCAAAAGGGATAATCGGCAAAATTAGCAAACTTGTGCCTGGAACAGCTGAACACAGCAATGAGCAACAGCAATATTTACGCAAAGTACGTGATGTAACAGCTAATCGTGTTGAACAGTTCTCAAATGTATTTGAAGCCTTGTCTTCTAGTTTCTCTAAAAATACATTTTATGATAACGAGCAGAATGAGGAGAAGGAAGTTGACTATTTTTTAAGTAATGTGACAGAAAAAACATGTCAATTATGTTTTAAGAAAGAGCAGTGCTGGGGGACACAGCTTGATACAACATATGATTATATGACAGAGATTATGCAAGAAGTTGAGAATGGAACGATGAAAACAAACCAACGCTTGAATCGTGAATGGGACAAGCATTGTGTGAAATCGAAAAAAATGATTGAGACAATGGAAAAGGAACTCACCTATTTCTATGCGAACAAGCAGCTCAAGCAACAAATTATTGAAAGTCGCAAAATTGTGGCAGAGCAGCTCTCAGGTGTTTCTCAAGTAATGAAGGATTTTGCTGATGAGATTCAAAAAGAGCGTCAGCACCTTTATGTTCAAGAGGAGCAGATTGTTGAGGCTTTAAAAGGGTTTGGGATAGAAGTGAATCAGATTGAAATCTATAACCTTGAACAAGGAAATGTTGATATTGAAATGTGGGTTCCTTATTGTGAAGGACGTGGGGAATGTGAAAAACTTATTGCGCCACTCCTTTCAGATATTTTAAATGAAACTGTGATTGTAAAAGAGGAAAAATGTGCTCCATATCCTCAAGGGTATTGTCATGCTTCCTTCTGTTCTGCACAAGCTTATGTTGTAGAAACAGGGGTAGCTCATGCGGCAAAAGGCGGTGGATTTATTTCTGGGGATAGTTATTCCATTATTGAACTTAGTCGTAATAAACACGCTATTGCAATTAGTGACGGAATGGGAAATGGAGAGCGTGCACATTGTGAAAGTACAGATACGCTTCAGCTTTTAAAACAAATTCTCAAAACAGGTATTGAAGAAAAAATGGCCATTAAATCTGTAAATTCTATTTTGGCATTAAGAACAAATGAGGAGATGTACTCAACGCTTGATCTTGCTATGGTAGATTTACAAGATGCGAATGCCAAATTCCTTAAGATTGGTTCAATTCCAAGCTTTATCAAGCGCGGGAACAAAATTATTAAAATACAAGCTAATAATCTACCAATTGGAATTATTGATGAATTTGAAGTTGATGTTGTAAGTGAGAAACTAAAGGCTGGAGATTTACTTATTATGATGAGCGACGGGGTATTTGAAGGCCCTCGCCACGTTGAAAATTATGAAATGTGGATGAAACGCAAGATTAGCGAGATTGAAACAGATCATCCACAAGAAGTAGCGGACATTATCATGGAAGAAGTGATTAGAACAAAAGCAGGAGTGATTGATGATGATATGACGGTTGTTGTGACAAAGATTCAGCATAACATTCCAAAATGGTCATCAATCCCTGTTCATTCTCAAGCTCAAAAACAAGCATAAACAATGAGATCTCCTTCTCTTATAAGGTATATACCTAGACATTTTCGTCCATGATGGTAATACCGAATTTGAGGAGGAGATCTTGTGCGAAACGGGACAATTAAACAAATTCTATTAATTACAGACGGTTATTCAAACACTGGGGAAGATCCAGTTGCAATGGCTGCTCTTGCAAAAGAACAAGGCATTACTGTAAATGTCATCGGCGTTATGGAAAAGGATTTGATTGATGAACAAAGTACAAATGAGATTGAGAACATCGCAATGTCTGGTGGAGGCGTTAGTCAAGTTGTCTATGCACAAAATTTATCTCAAACAGTCCAGATGGTTACACGTCAAGCGATGACTCAAACCATTCATGGGGTTGTAAACAAAGAACTTCAACAAATTTTAGGATCTGAAACGAATTTGGAAGATCTTCCTCCAGAGAAGCGTGGGGAAGTGATGGAAGTTGTAGATGATTTAGGTGAAACATCCAATTTAGATATTCTCATTCTGGTAGATATGAGTGCAAGTATGAAAAGTAAATTACCAACGGTTAAAGAGGCACTGCTTGACTTATCGCTAAGTTTAAATGCACGAATTGGATATAACAATTACTCTATCTTTTTATTTCCTGGGAAAAAGAAAGATGTAGAGAAGCTTCTAGACTGGACCCCTAATCTTAATAAAGTTTCGGCAATTTTTCCAAAACTCACAGCTGGAGGAATTACTCCCACAGGTCCAGCACTTGAAGAAGCAGTAAAACATTTTAAGAAAAAACGCTCAACGAGAGGGCGGCTTGAAGAATATGATGAGAGATCAATTGAGGAATCAGGTTTGTAATTTAAAATCAGGGACATCTATCTTAGGAAAATGGCATTCTCATAAATATTACATTGTACGTAAATTAGGAGAAGGTGCCACAGGAGTTGTGTATCTTGCCCAAAATGAGAATGACGAACAGGTAGCTTTGAAAATTAGCTTTGCAAATATGTCTGTAACAGCAGAGGTAAATGTGCTAAAACAGCTAAGTAAGGTCCATGGCAAAGTCCTTGGACCTTCTTTGTTAGATGTAGATGACTGGGCTGTAAAACAAGGAACAGTGATGCTTTCTTTTTATGTAATGGAATATTTAAAAGGAGAAGGTTTTCTTCCCTTTATTTCTCGCAAAGGGGAGGAGTGGTTAAGCGTTCTTGTCCTTCAGCTTCTCGGAGACTTGGAAGGTTTACATCAAGCAGGATGGACATTTGGAGATCTAAAGCCTGACAATTTAATTGTAACCACAAATCCATTTAGACTTCGCTTGTTAGATGTTGGAGGAACGACACAGCATGGTAGAGCTATTAAAGAGTTTACCGAATTCTTTGATCGTGGATATTGGGGATTAGGATCCAGGAAAGCAGATGGAGCTTACGATTTATTTGCTGTTGCTATGATTTTTATCAATGGAGCTTATCCAAAGCAGTTCTCAAAGCAAGAGCAGCCATTAAAGCAGCTTGAAAGGTGTATTGATGAAAAAAAGATTCTTCGTCCATATAAAAAACCGCTTATGAAAGCCTTAAAAGGGGAATATAGTACAGCAAGTCACATGAAAAATGAGATTTTAAACGTTGTTAAAGGAGGAGATAAAAAACCTCAATCTTCATCCTCTGCAAACAATACTACTTATGCAACGACAGGGCGTAGAAGGCGCGCCAAGCGTAAAAAGAAACGAACAGCTGAAACGTTCTTTCTTCTTATATCTGTAGCTATTGCTTATTTTGTTTATTTTTTTATACAAGTTTGGTAGTTATTATTTGAACAAAATTCTTTATTCATACTTCCTCATCATTTACTCTAGAGAGAGACGCAAAGTATAAGGATGACAAAGATGAAGACAAAAGTTGAAAAGTTTATAAGAAAACATTGTTTACTGAAAGAAAACGATAATGTTATTGTAGGAGTTTCGGGAGGACCTGATTCTCTAGCTCTTTTACACTTGCTTTGGAGCCTAAAAAAAGAGTGGAATATCGAAGTGATAGCAGCTCACCTTGACCATATGTTCCGAGGAGAACAATCTAGAGAGGATCTTCTATATGTGAAAAATTTTTGCTTTAAGCATGATATTCCATGTGAAGCTATAAGTATAGATGTAGAAGCATATAAGAAAAAACACCATTTGAGTTCTCAAATTGCAGCGAGAGAATGCCGTTATCAGTTTTATGAAGATGTAATGAAAAAGCATAACGGGACAAAATTGGCTCTTGCTCATCATGGAGATGACCAAGTTGAAACAATTTTAATGAGATTGACGAGAGGAACGACAATGAAAGGGGCGGCAGGAATGGCTCCTTCACGCTCTTTTGCCGGTGGATCTCTCATTCGCCCTTTTTTAACTCTTAAAAAGGATGAGATTGAAGTATATTGTCAACACTATGAATTGCACCCACGCATAGATCCATCGAATAGTGATGATAAATACACAAGAAATCGCTTTCGAAAGCTTCTTCCATTCTTTAAAAAAGAAAATGAGCATGTTCATACACATTTTCAGCAATTTAGTGAAAATTTATTAGAAGATCAAAGCTATTTAGAGGAATTAACTTATGATATGATGAATAAAGTAATAGTTGATAAAACGCCTGAATATGTAAAGCTGTTACGGCAGGACTTTTTAAGAATGCGGAAACCTTTACAAAGGAGGGGGATTCAACTAATATTAAACTATCTCTATAAAGAGATTCCTCTAGCTTTATCCTCGGCGCATATCGATCAGCTTTTCGCTTTTTTCAAAGAGGAGCAACCTTCTGGGATGCTTCATTTCCCTAAAGGCTTATATGTTATTCGCTCTTATGAAACATGTTTATTTACTTTTGAAAAGCCAAGAGTCGAGCCGTACTGTTTTTCCTTGCACATACCTGGAAGAGTTACGTTACCAACAGGTCGTGAAATTGTTTGTGAAATACATAAAACTGAAACAGGAAAGCTTAAGAAAGGCCACGACTTTTTTCATTTACCTTTAAACGAAAAAGCAAAATTACCAACTTTGATTGTAAGAAGTCGAAAAACAGGTGATAAAATACGTTTAAAAGGTATGAATGGGAGGAAAAAAGTAAAGGATATCTTCATTGATAACAAAATTCCGAAATCTGAACGTGAAGCTTGGCCAATTGTTGTGTTGGATAACGAGGAAATCCTTTGGATACCAGGATTGAAAAAATCCCATTATGAGGTAGACAACATACAGGAACAAAAGTATGTTACCTTATATTATAAGTAGCAAACAACTTCTAGGAGGCAAGCAGGTACATGAAGGAAGACATTAAAGAAGTATTAATTAGTGAAGAACAGTTGCAAGAAAAAGTAAAAGAATTAGGGAAAGTACTATCAGAAGAGTACAAAGATCGTTTCCCACTCGCTATTGGCGTCTTAAAAGGTGCTATGCCATTTATGGGTGATTTACTCAAACGAGTAGATACATACTTAGAAATGGACTTTATGGATGTGTCAAGCTATGGGAATTCTACCGTTTCTTCAGGCGAAGTCAAGATTATTAAAGATTTAGACACATCTGTTGAAGGACGTGACATCCTAATTATCGAAGATATTATTGATAGTGGATTAACACTAAGTTACTTAGTCGAGCTTTTCCGTTACCGTAAAGCTAAATCAATCAAAATTGTAACACTTCTTGATAAGCCATCGGGACGTAAATCTGATATTGAAGCAGACTATATTGGATTTGAAGTGCCGAACGCATTTGTTGTTGGTTATGGTCTTGATTATCAAGAGAAATACCGCAACCTGCCTTACATTGGTGTCCTAAAACCAGAAGTATATTCATCATAAGAACATAAGGGTCTATGGCAGGGTGTATTTGTTGTATAGGTTGAATTTTCTATGATACTATTGAGTATGATTTGTTTACTGTGGGAGGAGGTAAGTAATGAATCGGATCTTCCGTAATACCATATTTTATTTACTGATATTTTTGGTAATTATTGGTGTTGTTAGCATTTTTAGTGGTTCAAATAACCAAACAACACAGCTTAATTACAATAAATTTATCGAGCATCTTGATAAAGGTGAAGTAGACCACGTTACTTTAAAACCTGAACGAGGTGTGCTGGAAGTTCGAGGTCAATTAGATTCATACAGCAAAGACCAAGAATTTGTTACGTTTGTACCAGATACAGGTCAAATTGTTGAAAAACTAGATAATAAACTTCAATCAGCAGATGTTGATTATAAACCGGCTGAGGAAACAAGCGGATGGGTAACTTTCTTTACTTCCATCATTCCGTTTATTATTATCTTTATTCTCTTCTTCTTCTTACTTAACCAAGCTCAAGGCGGCGGCAGTCGTGTAATGAACTTTGGTAAAAGTAAAGCTAAACTTTATAGTGAAGAGAAGAAAAAAGTTAAGTTTAAAGACGTAGCGGGTGCTGACGAAGAGAAACAAGAACTTGTTGAAGTTGTTGATTTCTTGAAGGATCCTCGCAAATTCTCAGAAGTAGGGGCACGTATTCCAAAAGGGGTTCTTCTTGTTGGACCTCCAGGGACAGGTAAAACATTACTTGCTCGTGCTGTAGCTGGTGAAGCAGGAACACCTTTCTTCTCCATCAGTGGTTCTGATTTTGTTGAAATGTTTGTCGGTGTCGGAGCTTCTCGTGTTCGTGACTTGTTTGAAAATGCGAAGAAAAATGCACCGTGTATTATCTTTATAGATGAGATTGATGCAGTAGGTCGTCAACGTGGCGCTGGGTTAGGAGGCGGTCATGACGAGCGTGAACAAACGCTAAACCAATTGCTTGTTGAAATGGATGGTTTCGGAGCGAATGAAGGTATTATCATTATTGCTGCAACAAACCGCCCTGATATTTTAGATCCTGCATTACTACGTCCAGGACGCTTTGACCGTCAAATTACGGTAGATCGTCCAGATGTAAATGGTCGTGAAGCAGTACTTCGTGTACATGCTCGCAACAAGCCGCTTGATGAATCTGTTGATTTACGTACGATTGCTCTTCGTACACCAGGATTCTCTGGTGCCGATCTTGAAAACTTATTAAACGAAGCTGCTCTAGTAGCTGCCCGTCTTGATAAGAAGAAAATTGATATGACTGATATCGATGAAGCGACAGATCGTGTTATCGCGGGGCCTGCGAAGAAGAGCCGCGTTATTTCGAAGAAAGAGCGTAATATTGTTGCCTTCCATGAATCAGGTCATACAATCATTGGACTTGTTCTTGATGAAGCTGATATGGTTCATAAAGTAACAATCGTGCCTCGTGGCCAAGCTGGTGGTTATGCTGTAATGCTTCCAAAAGAAGATCGTTACTTTATGACGAAGCCAGAGCTTCTTGATAAGATTACAGGTCTACTTGGTGGACGTGTAGCTGAGGAAGTAACATTTGGCGAAGTAAGCACAGGAGCTCACAATGACTTCCAACGTGCAACAAGCATTGCTCGTAAAATGGTTACTGAATATGGAATGAGCGAGAAACTTGGACCAATGCAATTTGGTCAATCACAAGGTGGTCAAGTGTTCCTAGGACGCGATATCAATAGTGAACAAAACTACAGTGATGCAATTGCTCATGAAATTGATTTAGAAGTTCAGCGTATCATTAAAGAATGTTATGCACGTGCAAAAGAGATTATTGTTAACCATCGGGAACAATTTGACTTGATTGCAAACACACTTCTTGAGGTTGAAACATTAGAAGCGAAGCAAATCCGTAGTCTTTTTGAAAATGGTAAGCTTCCAGAAGGAGACCGTAATTTGTCTCTTAAAAAACCTCAGTCTGATGAAAACAGTGAAGATGTGAAAGTAAACATCCAACCGAAAAAAGAAGATGAAGATCAAGAAGATAAGAATGAATAAAAAAAGGCGCTCACCTGAGCGCCTTTTTTATTGTTAACATAGGTGATGAACGGGTAAATTATGAAAGAATAGAAACGCCCGATTTTTTTATGTAATATAGAATGAGATGAGGATAGAAATAAAGATAAAGTGGTGATGGGCGTTGATTTTTGTTATAGATGTGGGAAACACAAACACAGTATTAGGTGTTTATGAAGGAAATGAGTTAAAATATCATTGGCGTATCGAAACGGGCCGTAATAAAACAGAAGATGAATTTGGCATGGTAATTAAAGAGCTTTTTAATCATGTTGGATTAACGTTTGCTTCAATAGAAGGAATTATCATTTCTTCTGTTGTTCCCCCTATAATGTTTTCACTTGAAAGAATGTGTCTAAAGTATTTTCATCTCAAACCTGTTATAGTAGGTCCAGGAGTGAAGACAGGCTTAAACATTAAGTATGACAATCCAAGAGAAGTAGGAGCAGACCGCATTGTTAATGCTGTGGGAGCCATTCATCATTATGGAACTCCTTTAATTATTATTGATTTTGGTACAGCCACTACGTATTGCTATGTTGATGAAAAGAAACATTATAGAGGAGGCGCAATTGCGCCAGGAATTAATATTTCCACAGAAGCTCTTTATTCTAGAACTTCAAAGCTTCCTCGGATTGAGATTGTGCAACCTGAAAGTGTTATTGGAACAAATACAGTTACAGCGATGCAATCTGGTATCTTATATGGATATGTAGGTCAAGTGGAAGGAATTGTGTCCCGTATGAAAGCTCAAGCTCCTCCTGAAACAAAAGTAATTGCTACAGGAGGATTAGCTAATTTAATTGCAACAGAGTCAGATATGATTGATATTGTGGACCCGTTCTTAACGTTAAAGGGACTTCAGTTAATATATGCTCGTAATTTCGAGCTAAATTAAATCAAGGAAGGTGTTTTAAAAGGATGAAAGATTATCTTGTAAAAGCGTTGGCTTATAATGGCCAAATTCGTGCATATGCAGTTCAGACAACTGAAACAGTTGGAGAAGCTCAACGAAGACATAATTCATGGCCAACAGCTTCAGCAGCCCTTGGGCGTGCAATGACAGCGAGCGTTATGATGGGAGCTATGTTAAAAGGTGAAAACAAAATTACGGTAAAGGTAGAAGGCGGAGGTCCAATCGGCGCAATCATTGTTGATAGCGATGCAAAGGGCCATGTACGTGGTTATGTTTCAAAACCTCAAACACACTTTCCTTCTAAAGCGCCAGGCAAATTAGATGTTTCAAGAGCTGTTGGGTCAACAGGAATGCTTACCGTTGTAAAGGACTTGGGGTTAAGAGACCATTTTACAGGTCAAGTTCCCCTTGCATCTGGAGAACTTGGAGATGACTTTACGT
The DNA here is from genome assembly GCF_900177535.1 of Priestia filamentosa. Classification (NCBI taxonomy): domain Bacteria; kingdom Bacillati; phylum Bacillota; class Bacilli; order Caryophanales; family Bacillaceae; genus Priestia; species Priestia filamentosa. Next base: position 9,310 of record NZ_FXAJ01000015.1, on the reverse strand, counting down.
ACTATTTTGCATCATCTGAACAAGTGCCTTCATCTGTTGGATTAGGGGTGCTCGTAAATCCAGATAACAGCATCTTAGCTGCAGGAGGATTCATTATTCAGCTTATGCCAGGTACTGAGGAGGAAACAATCACAGCGATTGAAGAAAGTTTAAGTAAAGTGCCGCCGATTTCTAAGCTTATTCAAGAAGGATTGTCTCCTGAGGAAATTCTAGAAAAACTTTTAGGAAAAGAAAATGTAGAAGTATTGGAAACAATGCCTGTTGAATTCTCTTGTCATTGTTCAAGAGAGCGTCTTTCAAATGCTCTTATTAGCCTAGGTGTAGAAGAACTCCAGGCAATGATTGATGAAGATGGTGGAGCAGAAGCTCAATGCCATTTCTGTAATGAAGAGTATCAGTTCACAAAAGAAGAACTTGAAGAATTGAAAGCTCAAGCGAAAGCCTAAAGGAAAGCGCATGGAGGCATGCGCTTTCCTTTTTCTTTAAAAAAATGGGTAAATAGATTGACAATTCATATAATAATTGATATATTCTCTATAAAACCAATAAAAATACTAGGGATTATAGAGGTGATCTTATGACACGTGTAGGAAATTCAATTACAGACTTAATTGGTCAAACACCAATTGTTAAATTAAATCGCATTGTTGAAGAAGATATGGCAGATGTGTATTTAAAACTTGAATTTATGAATCCTGGAAGTAGCGTAAAAGATCGTATTGGTCTTGCGATGATTGAAAGTGCTGAGCAAGAGGGCGTTTTAAAAGCTGGCGACACTATTATTGAACCAACAAGTGGCAACACGGGAATTGGTCTTGCAATGGTTGCTGCTGCAAAAGGCTACAAAGCTATTTTAGTAATGCCAGATACGATGAGTATGGAGCGTCGCAACCTTCTTCGTGCATATGGAGCAGATCTTGTTCTTACTCCTGGTGCAGAAGGAATGAACGGAGCTATTAAGAAAGCAGAGGAGCTTTCAAATGCACATGGCTACTTTATGCCACAGCAGTTCAAGAATGAAGCAAACCCAAAAGTTCATCGTGAAACAACAGGAAAAGAAATTGTAGAACAAATGGGTGACCAACTTGATGCATTTATTGCTGGTGTTGGTACAGGTGGAACAGTATCAGGTGCTGGAAGCGTATTAAAAGAAAAGTACGAGAACGTGAAAATCTATGCTGTTGAGCCAACAGGTTCACCTGTATTATCAGGAGGTCAGCCTGGTCCTCATAAAATCCAAGGAATTGGAGCTGGATTTGTTCCAAACACGTTAGATACAGAAGTGTATGACGGAGTTATTCCAGTCGAGAATGAAGCGGCATTTGAATATGCACGTAAAGCAGCTAGAAATGAAGGAATCCTAGGTGGTATTTCTTCTGGAGCAGCTATTTATGCAGCGTTAAAAGTAGCAAAAGAATTGGGTAAAGGTAAGAAAGTTTTAGCAATTATCCCAAGTAACGGTGAGCGTTACTTAAGTACACCTCTTTATAAATTTGAGGAAGAAGAACAAAGTACAAAATAAAGCTTAAAAACCTCCCTACTAGTAGGGAGGTTTTTTATTAGTAGAAACTCCTAGTGAAGAAAAATAAAGAATCATGTACAATGAAAAGTAAAGAGATAAAATAGCAAAAATGGTGTAGGAGCGTGAAGGTGTGCAACAGAGAAAAGCTTGGGGAGAAGCGGTTTCCATCCCAAAAGAACACTGGTTCAAGAAATTTCAGTTTCTGGCAAAAAACCATAAAAAACATATGGTGTTAGAGAGCGGGCGTAGTGGTCGCTACAGTATGATTGGATTAGATCCAATAGCATCATTAAAAGGTAAGAATAATATGCTTACTGTCGAGAAAAATGGAGAGACGATAGTGATAGAAGGAAATCCTCTGCATGCAATGAAGGACTGGTTAGCTCAATATCATATAGAGACAAATAGTGAACTTCCTCCTTTCCAAGGGGGAGCTATTGGGTACATTAGTTATGATTATGTACGCTATATTGAAAAACTGCCAAAGTTAGCAGCTGATGATTTGAATTTGCCAGAGCTTCATTTCTTCGTTTTCCAAGATGTCTTTGTTTATGACCATTCAACAGAACAGCTTTGGGTAATTGTAACAGATGAGGAAGAAAATATAACCCAAGCTCAATTGCGACTTAGTCATTATATGAATATGTGGCTTGAGGCACCCATTCAACCCATTTCATATGAGTATAACTATTTTATGGCGGAACGGAAACAAGATGAATTTTCGATGGATGAAGAAAAGTTTTCAAAAGCTGTTCACGATATTCATGAATACATCTCTTCGGGTGATGTATTTCAGGTAAATATTGCAGTTCGTCAAACAAGGCAGCTTAAGTCGCACCCAATGGAAGTGTATGAGCAGCTTCGTTTATTGAATCCTTCTCCTTATATGTCTTACTTACAGTTTGAAGATTTCCAAATTGTGAGTGCTTCACCTGAGCTTTTAGTGAAGAAGCATAAAAATGAAGTAAGCACAAGGCCAATTGCAGGCACTCGTTCTAGAGGTCGAACAGCTGAAGAAGATGAGCAGCTTGCAGAAGAACTACTCTCAAATGAGAAAGAACGTGCTGAGCATATCATGCTTGTGGATTTAGAGCGAAATGATTTGGGGAGAGTTTGTAAATATGGTACTGTAGAAGTAGATGAATTAATGACAATCGAGCGCTATTCTCATGTTATGCACATTGTCTCTAACGTGAAAGGACAGCTTGCAGAAGAGAATGAGTGGACTGACGTTGTTGATGCAACATTTCCAGGGGGCACAATTACAGGGGCACCTAAAGTGCGTACGATGGAAATCATTGAAGAAATTGAACCAGTGAGAAGAGGAGTTTATACAGGCTCGATTGGTTGGATTGGCTTTGATGAAAACATGGAGTTGAATATTGCTATTCGCTCTATGGTTGTAAAAGACGGACAAGCACATGTGCAAGCAGGAGCTGGTATTGTAATTGATTCACATCCGCAGTATGAGTATAAAGAGTCTTTAAAGAAAGCAGAAGCCTTATGGCGTGCAAAAGAGTTGAGTGAATATGAGCTGAGTGGAGGTAGCAGAGTATGATTTTAATGATTGATAATTATGATTCATTTACATTTAATTTAGTGCAATATTTAGGTGAATTAGGTGAAGAGTTAGTTGTAAAGCGTAATGACGAAATTACGCTGGAGGAAATTGAAGCAATGCGTCCTGACTTTTTAATGATTTCTCCAGGTCCTTGTAGCCCAAATGAAGCCGGGATAAGTCTTGAAGCCATTTCTCGATTTGCAGGGGAAATCCCGATTTTTGGAGTTTGTTTAGGTCACCAATCCATTGCCCAAGCTTTTGGAGGAAAGGTAATTCGTGCTGAATATCTTATGCATGGTAAAACTTCAGAGATTTCTCATAATGGGGAAACCATTTTTAAGGAACTAGCTAATCCTTTTACAGCGACACGTTATCATTCTTTAATTGTTGAAAGAGAAACGCTCCCAGACTGCTTTGAAATAACAGCAGAAACTGACAAAGGTGAAATTATGGCTATTCGTCATAAGTCGCTTCCAATTGAAGGTGTCCAATTTCATCCAGAATCTATCATGACTTCTTTTGGAAAAGAGATGCTAAGAAGCTTTATTAATACGTATCAAAGAGAAGTGCAGTAATTATGTATATTTTTTTAAATAATAAATTGGTTCAGAAACAAGAAGCTATGATTTCTCCTTATGATCATGGCTTCTTGTATGGTTTAGGGGTGTTTGAGACACTCCGACTTTATGGTGGACATCCTTTTCTCCTTGATGATCATTTAGAACGTCTAGAAAATGGTTTGAAGGAACTAAATATAAAATGGAAATACTCAAAGAAAGATGTTCTTTCTTGGTTTAAAGATCTCTCACATAAAAATAATCTACAGAATGCTTACATTCGTTTAAATATATCAGCAGGAGTTGGTGATCTTGGTCTTTCAACAGACATGTATGAAGAACCAACGATCATCGCCTATATGAAGGACCTACCAAAGAATCCTCTTCTTGTAAAAGAGGGGGTTATCTTAGAAACAAGGCGTAATACTCCTGAAGGAAACTATCGTTTGAAGTCTCATCATTATTTGAATAACGTACTTGCTAAACGAGAGCTTAGCAGTGTAAAGCAAGAAGGAATCTTTCTAACGAAAGAAGGAGATGTAGCAGAAGGGATTGTTTCTAATCTGTTCTTTGTGAAAAATGGATCTGTGTATACGCCATCTCTTAAAACAGGGATTTTAGGCGGTGTAACAAGACAGTTTGTTATGGAGCTTTTAGCATCGCTATCTATTCCTATCCATGAAGGGTTCTTTTCGTTAGAGGACTTGCTTCAGAGTGATGAAGTCTTTATGACGAATTCCATTCAAGAGATTTTTTCAATTTCTAATATTGGAGATAGAAGATACCAATATGGAGAAAATTCGTTAGCTAGTGTTCTGCGGAGCCATTATAAGCATATGACACAGACAAGTTGGAGTTATAAGGATATAGGGAGGAAGTAAAAGGAAATGACTGTAAATACGCTACCTAGAAAAGGCGTCATTGATGCACACCCTTTTCAACTAGATTATCGTAATAAGACGCTCATTATGGGCATTTTGAATGTAACGCCTGATTCTTTCTCAGATGGTGGAAAGTATAATCATCTTGATCGTGCTGTTGAACATGCGCAGCTTATGGTAGATCAGGGAGCAGATATTATCGACCTTGGTGGGGAATCAACAAGACCAGGTCATGAACCAGTGAGCTTAGAAGAAGAGCTTCACCGTGTAGTTCCTGCTGTTGAAGTTATTAGTGAAAATGTGGAAATTCCAATATCAGTTGATACGTACAAAGCAGAAGTTGCTCGTCAAGCCTTGGAAGCTGGGGCCCATATTATTAATGATATTTGGGGGGCAAAAGCAGATCCTAAAATGGCGGAAGTTGCAGCTTCATACAATGTGCCTATTGTAATTATGCACAATAGAGAAAATCGTAATTATACAAACTTGATGGCGGATGTTATTGCAGACCTTTATGAGAGTATCAAAATCGTAAAGGCAGCAGGTGTAAAGGATGAGAAAATCATTCTAGATCCTGGAATCGGATTTGCTAAAGGATTAGAAGAAAATATTATCGTTATGAGAAACTTAGATCAATTCCAATCGCTTGGTTATCCTGTATTACTCGGAACATCTCGCAAAGGAATGATCGGAAAAGTACTCAATCTAGAAAACCCTGCAGATCGCATGGAAGGTACCGCTGCAACAGTGGGCCTAGGAATTTCAAAAGGCACAGATATTGTACGTGTGCATGATGTATTAGAAATTGCACGTTTTTCTAAAATGATGGATGTGCTTGTTGGTAAAGGAGATATTCCGCGTGGATAAGATCTTTTTAAATAAAATGCAATTTTATGGTTACCATGGAGTTTTTTCAGAAGAGAACAAGCTTGGACAGCCTTTTGAAGTGGACTTAACAGTAGAGCAAGATTTAAGAAAAGCTGGACAAAGTGATGATCTTGAGGCAACTGTCAATTATGCAGAGCTTTTTAATCTTTGCAAAGACGTTATGGAGAACAGGGTTTTTAAGCTTGTCGAGACAGTAGCTGAAACAATTGCCTCTGAAGTCTTTGAAAAATTCTCTTCAGTTGAGGCATGTACAGTTAAAATATATAAGAAAAGCCCACCAATTAATGGACACTATGACTCAGTTGGAGTTGAGATTCAAAGGAGTCGTTCATGAAGAATATAGCATATATTGGAATGGGTTCTAATATGGAAGACAGATTTAATTATTTAAAGCAAGGTATTCTCTTGCTGCGTAAAGAGAAAAATATTACACTAACAAATCTTTCTTCCATTTATGAAACAGCTCCTGTTGGGTATACGGAGCAGTCTGCTTTTTTAAATATGGTTGTAGAAGTTGAAACAACGTATAATCCTCAAGAGCTGTTATCTTGTTTGCAAAACATTGAGGCAGCTTGTCATAGAGAACGGATTATTCGGTGGGGACCACGAACCCTAGACCTTGACATTTTGCTTTATAATAATGAAGATATAAAAGAGGAGAATTTATCTGTTCCACATCCACGGATTCTTGAACGGGCTTTTGTGCTTGCTCCCCTTGTGGAAATCGCTCCTTCAACTTGCATTTTAGGCGATAACCATTTTCTATCTTCTCTCACTTCTAAACTTTCAGTAGAGCAAGGCATTGAAAGATGGAAATTGAGAGATGAGAAAGATATCTTTTCTCTTTTAGAAACAAATTAATATGTTTACAATAGAACTTATACATTATTTTTCGAGATGACAAGTAACCTTTTGAGAGATTACTTGTCTATATTCATGTAATACAACAGGAGGTACAATCATGCTTCAAATTGGAGATATCAAATTTGATAATCCAGTTGTTTTAGCACCAATGGCAGGTGTTTGTAATGCAGCATTTCGCCTTACAGTAAAAGAATTTGGCGCAGGATTAGTTTGTGCTGAAATGGTGAGTGATAAGGCCATTCTTTATAAAAATGCTAGGACAATGGGAATGCTTCATATAGATCCACGTGAAAAGCCAATGAGTTTACAAATCTTTGGTGGGGAAAAAGAAACACTTGTAGAAGCTGCTCAGTTTGTAGATAAAAATACAACAGCAGACATCATTGACATTAACATGGGATGCCCAGTACCTAAAATCACTAAATGTGATGCAGGGGCAAAGTGGCTTCTAGACCCAAATAAAATTTATGAAATGGTTTCAGCAGTCGTAGATGCTGTAGATAAACCTGTTACTGTAAAAATGCGTATGGGTTGGGATGAAGACCATATCTTTGCAATTGAAAATGCAAGAGCAGTAGAACGTGCAGGTGGAAAAGCAGTTGCTCTTCATGGACGTACACGTGTACAAATGTATGAAGGAACAGCAAATTGGGACATCATTCGTGATGTAAAACAAGCAGTCTCTATTCCTGTTATCGGAAACGGAGATGTAAAAACACCGCAAGATGCAAAAAGAATGATTGATGAAACAGGGGTTGACGGTGTAATGATTGGTCGTGCAGCTCTTGGTAACCCATGGATGATTTATCGCACTGTTCAATATCTAAAAACAGGTGAATTAGCTCCAGAACCAACAGTAAGAGAGAAAATGGATATCTGTAAGCTCCACCTTGATCGTTTAATCGACCTAAAAGGTGAAAATGTAGCTGTGCGTGAAATGCGTAAACATGCTGCCTGGTACTTAAAAAGTGTTCGAGGAAATGCAATAGTGAGAAATGAGATTAATCAATGTGAAACAAGAGAGAGTTTTGTAACACTAGTAGATAATTTTACAGAAGAAGTAGAAGCAAAACAAAAAGACTCTCAGGCTATTTGACACATAAAACAGTGTTCACCTATAATTACGAACAGAAGAATGTACGCTGATTGCCAGTGATATGCTGGCCTTTTTTCTGTTTAAGATTAAAAAAATAGATGGAGATGATGAAATGAGTCAGGAAGAATTAAATGACCAACTGATAGTGCGTCGTGAAAAAATGAAAGAACTTCAAGAACAAGGAATTGATCCATTTGGTAAACGCTTTGAGCGTTCACATAGTTCAAATGAACTTTTAGACGCTTATGATCAATTTTCAAAAGAAGAGCTAGCAGAAAAAGAAGAAGAAACTTCAATTAGTTTTGCTGGACGTATTATGACAAAGCGTGGTAAAGGAAAAGCTGGATTTGCTCATGTTCAAGATTTGAATGGTCAAATTCAAATCTACGTGCGTAAAGATAGTGTAGGAGAAGAGCAGTATGAGCTTTTCAAAAACGCTGATATTGGGGACATTGTAGGAATTGAGGGAGTTATGTTCAAAACGAAAGTAGGAGAGCTTTCTATTAAAGCTACTTCTTTCACACTTCTTTCAAAAGCATTACGTCCGCTTCCCGATAAATATCATGGATTAAAAGATATTGAGCAACGTTATCGTCAACGTTATCTAGATTTGATTACAAATCCAGAAAGTCGTCAAACGTTTGTAACGCGCAGCCGTATTATTCAATCTATGCGTCGCTACCTTGATGGACAAGGGTTCTTAGAAGTGGAAACACCAATGATGCACTCTATCGCTGGGGGAGCATCTGCTCGTCCATTTGTGACTCATCATAATGCTCTTGATATTGAACTTTATATGCGTATTGCAATCGAATTACACCTTAAACGTCTAATTGTAGGTGGATTAGAGAGAGTATATGAAATTGGTCGTGTATTCCGTAATGAAGGAGTTTCAACACGCCATAACCCTGAATTTACAATGCTAGAGCTTTACGAAGCATATGCAGATTATAAAGATGTAATGAGCTTAACTGAGAACATGATTGCTCATATTGCTCAAGAAGTTCTTGGTACAACCACTGTTCAATATGGAGAAGATGAAATTAACCTTGCTCCAGAATGGACAAGACTTCATATGGCTGACGCTGTCAAACAATATACAGGTGTTGATTTCTGGAAAGAGATGACTGATGAAGAAGCTCATGCTCTTGCAAAGGAACACGGTGTAGAAGTAACAGAACATATGCAGTTTGGTCATGTTTTAAATGAATTCTTTGAACAAAAGGTAGAGCATGAACTTGTGCAACCAACATTCATCTATGGTCATCCTGTTGAGATTTCTCCGTTAGCGAAGAAAAATGACGAAGATCCACGTTTTACAGATCGTTTTGAGCTATTTATTGTACGTCGTGAGCATGCAAATGCCTTTACAGAGTTAAATGATCCAATCGATCAACGCGAACGTTTCGAAGCTCAGCTTAAAGAGCGTGAACAAGGAAACGATGAAGCTCACGAGATGGATGACGATTTTATTGAAGCGTTAGAGTATGGAATGGCTCCAACTGGAGGACTTGGTATTGGAATCGATCGTCTAGTTATGCTTTTAACAAATTCTCCTTCTATTCGTGACGTTCTTCTGTTCCCTCAAATGCGTCAAAAATAAGTAGTTTTATAACTATTTTAGAAGGGTAGTAAGGTATTCAAGTGGAATAAAACTTTGCTTGAATACCTTTTTTAAAAAAATATTATAAAACTTATTGACGCATTATTTAATTGATGATATATTATTACTTGTCGCTAATGAGGCGGCACAAAAAACAAGAGGTTAAAAAAACTTCTAAAAAAAGTTGTTGACTTTAAAAAGTTAACATGGTAAGATATAAAAGTTGCTGTTGATAAGCAATGATGATTGACCTTTGAAAACTGAACAAAATACGTCAACGTTAATTCTATTTTATTTTTAAAACAACGTTTCTTATTAGAAACAAAAAGCTATGGACA
>NZ_FXAJ01000014.1 GCF_900177535.1 Priestia filamentosa | reverse complement strand
AGCACCTTTAATCGAGAGTATGAGAAGTCAGATGTAGCCTATACCTTTATGAGTTGTTCAGAAGGAACAGAAAGTGAGCAGGGACGATGGGCTTCCGGCCCATCTATGGATGGGTTAAGTGAGTTTAAATATGAGGCAAAACCAGTAGCAACAGGACAGGCCCCTCATTTAAACCCAGCTCCAGGCTATATTCATGATACGCCGTTATCAGATAAGGAAACGAAATAGTCATGAAACAATAAAGAGAAAATCTCACAACTGATTTTCTTTCTTGTTCAATTTATCGTTAGTTTCATGCGAGAGGGCCTATCGATGAGTTTTTTTCATTTTAAACCTAATCATAACTATCAAATGAATAATACGTGATAGATGAGACAAAATAATCAAGATGCAACAAAGCACCCCCATAATGTTGAATGATTGTAATAGAGAAACCTACTGGTTTGTTGATCAGTAGGTTTTTTATGTCAAACTGTATGTCATATATGAAGTTAGTTAATATAATAGATCTTCTAGGATCTAATTTGAAGATCCTTCACATGCTCACAAAACGGGACCTTCTAATCCTTCATATTGTCAACGTATCTTTGCTGAGAGCAAACAACATTGAAAAAACATAGCTTCCTTAGTTTGGAAGCTATGTTTTACTTTATAGTATGTAATTTTCTAGTTCACATAACACTCATCATCAGAAGTAAAAAAGCGTAAACCTTTTGAATGGCAATAGGTTTACGCTTTTCGTTTAGGTATACCTTTACAAATGTAAGAAACCTTTGCCACTTTTAGCTTTTCAATTAGTTTTTTTATAGTCTCTTCCTAATTTGAATAGTAATTAATTATGGATAATACTTTAATGAGCAAAAAGAGTAAAGTAACGTAGAAATAAATTATATCCTCCGTTTAACATTTTTAAGTACTATTTTACTATGGGGAATACTTGGCATGCTTACCATGCTATAACTTAAATCTTGGTCAGGAATTTCATAAACCATCCGATTCGCTAGAAAATCAAGACTCACTTTCATGATTTCAATGGTGACCCATTCTCCAGCACAGCGATGTCCCATAAAGTAATCACCACCACCCTGCGGAATAAAGCTAAAAGGACTTCCTTCCCATTCGGCAAAGCGCTCAGGATTAAATACTTCCGGTTTTTTCCAAATTTCAGGGTCATGATTGGTACCATAGAGATCCAGAAGGGTCAACGTGCCTTCTTCAAAGTTATAGCCTCTCCAGGTGAAATCTTTCTTTACCAGTGCCATAACAAATGGAAAAAAGGGATAAAAACGACGAACTTCCTGTATAAACATCTGAGCATATTTTTCATCGTCGGATTTAAGTTTATCTCTTTTCTCTGGATAATGGTGCACTGCCAGTGCTATGAAATTATTGAATATAGCAATTGCCACAATTGGTCTTAAAATATTAATCACTTCCACAGCTACGGTCTCGGTATCCAGAAGATTGTCTTTTAGATCCCGATGCCAGGAAAATCTATATAAGATAGAGTTTTCAGGGGGATTCATTTTCCCATTACGAACCTGGCTGATGATCTCTCCCATCCACTTTTCTACATGATTTCGTGAGTTTCTACCCAACCAGTGATTGGGTCCAACTTTAGCTGGAGACTCAAACATCGCTCCTAAATCCTTTGTTAACCTCTTAACTTCATTTTCTTGTATTGGTATACCTACCCACTGACAGGCTGTCTTACACAATATTTCCTTCACTTCTTCATATAAAATAACCTCCTCCTGCTGTTCCCATTGATTCACTGCAATCTCCCACTGTTTTTTGGTTATGTCAGTCAGGATTTTAAGTGCGTCCTGAGACATAATCGACATAAACATTTCTTTACGGTGTTTATGGGGCTGTCCATCTAATGCCTGAACCCCATTCTTTCCGAACAATGTTTGCACCGCCCGGTTTGGTGCTGCATTCTTTCTTTTAAATTTCTCAGAATCATAAAAAACTTCCGCGGCTTCCTTTCCTCCCATACAGATTGCTTTTTTTCCAAGCAACCGTGTCTCGAAAATATCAGCATTAAAACTTTTACGTCTGTTTAAAATGTACATATATCCTTCTCTCATCAGGCTCAAGCTATGGTCCATTCCTTCTTCGCGAGGCATTTGGTCTGAATTTGACATAGGATTCATCTCCATTTTTCTAGTAATGGTCTTATTCTTTGTAAAATTCCCCTTTTTAGTCTCAAGGAAAACAGATTTCAAGCTAAAAAATCGAGGATACGAACCGTTTACTGAATAAATATACTCTGGTGCGAAAAACATTTAATAGAGACATAGAATCTGCATGGACTGTTCAATAACAGAGTATGATGCTATTTTAAGCAATTTATGTATGAGTTCCACTTCATTTGGGGCAAATTTCCCTCATGGCTGAAGTTATCCTTTTTCATCATATGCATGACTTTCCCCCCCCCATTTATAATGCTCCTATTTACTAAACACATTCAAAAGGAGAATATAAACCTTTGGTGCGAAATAGATTAGAGATGGGTCTTTTTCATCCTAAGCCTAATGATGACTATCTAAAGAATAATATGTTATAAGTAGAGGCAAAACAATTAAAATGTAGCAAAGCACCCCCATAATGTTGAATGATTATAATAGAGAAACCTACTGATTTGCAGATCAGTAGGTTTCTTTATTCAAACTCTTTATGATACGTAAAGTTAGTTAACATAAAATCAATTACAGGAAGTAATTCAAGCTCAACCTATTTGAATGCCAACAAGGTTGAGCTTTTTATGTCATTTAAATATACTTTTATAATTGGTTTTAACTTATTAATATTTTCATGGGATATGATTGTTGAATAAATATGCAATTTCATTTGGTGCAATATGTATAATATATGGTTTAATTTAGTATAGTATCCTTGCCTTGTGAAATATTAATGTTAAATAAGCTACGTTAGTTGAAGTCACTTTCATAAGGTGAGGAAAGATAATGGACAATTATAGTAATGACAATACAGCAAGAAGGTATCGAGCTTATGTTAGCATACTTGGAACTACCCAAATTCATCTTAGAAACCCCTATATCATAGCTTGGTGGAGTGCGGCTTTCCCAGGGTTTGGACACCTTCTTTTATCCAAGTATCTTCGAGGATTTGTTTTGTTTATTTGGGAAGTGATTGTTAATATCCACGCCAATGTTAATGTAGCCATGATATATTCTTTTCAAGGTGAGATCGAAAAGGCAAAAGAAGTGTTAGATACACGCTGGTTATTAATTTATATTCCCGTTTATATATTCGGAATTTGGGATAGTTATCGTACAACGGTAGATTTGAATAAAATTTTTGTATTGACAGAACGGGAAGAACATAAGTTCAATTCCTTTAGCATAGGTGCCCTTGAAATTAATTATTTGGACAAAAGAAATCCTGTTATGTCAGTCATTTGGTCCCTTTTCATACCAGGTTTAGGCCAACTTTATATCCATAGAATTGTGACAGCATTTTTTGTAATCATTTGGTGTGTTGTCTTTTTTTATTACTCCCATGGTCTTGAGGCTATTTCACTTTTGTTTTTAGGAGAAATAAAGAAAGCGACGTCAGTGGTAAATGCTGAATGGCTGTTATTTCTCCCCTCTCTGTATGGCTTTTCCGTTTTTGACTCTTATATAAATACAGTTGAAAACAATAAATTATATGATAAAGAACAACGAACCTTTTTTAAAGAGAATTATCAATCTCCATCTTTTCAAGTATTAAAAGGGCGAAAGGGGAACTAAAAATGCAACTCTTCTCAACGTTTGAACATACCGTTTTTGTAGAAATGGCCCTAGCCACTTTAGAGAAAAAAGGTATTAAAAAGGAAGATATATTTATAGTTCCTCTTGATAATCGAATGGAGGAGCATAAAGTATTTGATAACATTCATCGTTCAGACGGAACTTCTCTAATTGATATCGGAGCAGCCTTAGCGACAGCATTTTCAGTGATTGGAGCTAGTATAGGGTTTAAGTTGACACTAGGACCCATTTATTGGGGATTAATAGGTGCTTTTGTTGGGTTTATAGTGGGTTTGGCCATTCGTCTTTTTACAGAAATCATCATAAAAAAGAAAAAAAGGCTGTTAAAAGGATTCCATTCTGAGATCATTATCATTGTCGATTGTGAGGAGTCTCAAGGAGAGCTAGTTGAGAATATTTTATTTAGTCACTATGCATTAGGAGTAGCAAAAATAAAGTGACTATATAAAAGGGACTATATATGTGGGTACTTATATTTTTATCATTTGGTATTATGAACATTGTAGCTTTTTTAATACCCAAAAGGCTAAATCAGCTAGAAATATACGCTACTTCTTTTTTTGCTTTTACCTATGGAATTATCGTCGATATGGTTTTTGACTTACATTATAATCTATATGGATATTTTGAAGAAGGGTTTCAATGGTTAGGTCTTTTAGCTATTCTTCTTTATTTTTCCTCTACTAGTATCCTCTTTCTAAATCTGTATCCATCAAAAAGCCATAAACTAAAAAAGATAATGTACATTTTAGGTTGGATACTTTTTGCCCTTTCCTTTGAATTATTTTCTCTGCATACTAAGTTTTTTTATTACAATGGCTGGAAGCTATGGTATTCAGCCATCTCTTATCCCATAATCTTTTCTATCCTTCTTTTGAATTTAAGGTTAGTTCATAAACTAGAGCATCCTAAAATTTAGAGGGTAATTCACTACTCACTATTAATTCTTAGTGCATTGGACCTCAAGGTATTATAAACCTATTTATTTACCTTATTAGAAAGAAGGACTGAGTAGCGCTTAAACTAATATATCCCCCTATCCAAAAATCCTTTGCTAATGCTGAGCAAAGGGTTTCTTTTTATTACAAAAAATTCAACAATGGTTAATCACCATAATGTTCTTTCTAGGAATAAAGAAAAGATACCTAGCCATCCCTTTAGGTGTTTTTTCTTTAATTACTGTTCTCTTACTGGTAAAATCCTTTCTAAGAACCATTTAACGAGTAAAAAAATGAAGATAAAACCAATGAAAGAAAGCCAATGAGAGAAGTTATGTATCTCATACATTTCTGCCCATATAAATAATGGTTCTATCACATAAGAGAATAAAAATGAGAGAATAGCGATATATAGGAAGTACATTCCCCATGTTTCCCCATAATGATAAGCTAAACTAAATGCTACAGGGATGACAGTTAAGTCGGCAGGGAATAAAGGTGGAACCATGAAAAATAATTTGATCGGGTATCCCCATAACAATATATAAACTCCAATTACATCTAAAATACTTGAAATGATCCCCGTGGTCATAGCAAATGCAAATACGTGTAGACGGTGCTCCTTTTTAATAAGATACCCCCATATGATCCAGGGTAGAATAGAAGCTATAAGCAAAACCCACCATTGCCATGTAAATAGATCATGGTGAAGCCAATGTTGATATCCGACTTCCTTTAGTTCACTTCGAATATCTTGTACTTCATCATAAGAAGGATAGGCCATAATTACCTTTTCTCCTCTCTACATTCTATAAATGATTTTTCATTCATATTCTTCCCAAAATATTGACAAATAAAATTTATTATTTTTTCAAGGTATATCTCATTCACTCTTAATTTATATAAAATATGGTAAAAACAGCAAAAGTAAACAAAATGCTTATCAACAACTATTTTTCATTTTTCCCCAGCATAAACGGGCAAAACTTCCCTATCCATTAATCACCTTTCTACTACCATAAACAGTAAACCTAAAAAGATAGTTCGCAAAGTGAACGTCCATAAAAGTTTACTTTTACGTTCATTTCTTTTTAATTAGAAAACTAGCCTTTTTCATGTTCATTTAAGTTTGAATTTAAATTACGAACGTCCTTAGAAAAACATACACTTTTGCGAACGTTTTTGATAGAATAATAGAGAGAGAAACACAAAAGGAGTATAAAAATGGAAAATAGAAAATTTGGATACATACGGGTAAGTAGTCGAGATCAAAATGAAGGTCGTCAACTTCAGTCCATGGAGGAAGCTGGAATTTCTCCTCGGGACATTTTCATCGATAAGCAAAGTGGAAAAAACTTCAATCGAGAACAGTATCAACTGATGAAACGAATGATGCGTAAAGGGGATATTCTTTATATTCATTCTCTAGATCGCTTTGGTCGTAATAAGGAAGAAATTTTACAAGAATGGAATGCCATTACAAAAGAAATCGAGGCAGACATTGTGGTCTTAGATATGCCATTGTTGGATACCACTCAATATAAGGATAGTTTGGGAACCTTTATTGCCGATTTAGTTTTGCAGATTCTTTCGTGGATGGCAGAAGAGGAACGAGATCGTATTCGAAAACGTCAGCGCGAAGGCATTGATGCTGCACTCAAAGGGGGTGTATCTTTTGGACGACCTAAAGCTCAGGTTAGCCAGGAATTCATTGAAGCTTATAATCGATGGAGAAATAAGGAGATTACAGCTGTACAAGCCATGAAAGAGGCTAATGTTAAAAAGACAACCTTTTATAAATTGGTGAAAAAACATGAAAGTACTTTTAACAAAGAATCTATATAATAGGAAGAAACTCGTCAAAAAAACTCTTGCTCATTCATGATTTTTTCTAGTTAATGAGATTATTAAATTTAAGGAGTGTATAAAATGACCTACCTACTACAAGTTGATTTTAAATTTGAGGGACCTTTTGGTAATGATCTGACAAATGCTTTTACGGACATAGCAAACAGTATTAATAAGGAAAAGGGGTTCATATGGAAGATATGGACAGAAAATAAAGAAGCTAAAGAAGCCGGGGGAATCTATCTGTTTGAAACAAAAGAAGATGCCGAAAAGTATTTAGATATGCATACGAAAAGATTAAAAGGATTTGGCATTACAGGTATTAAAGGAAAGATTTTTGAGACAAATGAACAGCTTACTACTCTTAATCGTGGACCTTTAAAGCTTACTAAAGAAAAAAGGGATTTTTAATCCATCTTTTTTTTCAAGCACACTTGAATTTTATCTCATCACGATGTCTAAATAATACTTACGTTACTTGAACTGATATCTATACATATCATAATATTTATCATGCTTTATATCTATTTCTTCTGTCTTTTCTTTAGTGACTTT
The DNA here is from genome assembly GCF_900177535.1 of Priestia filamentosa. Taxonomy (NCBI): domain Bacteria; kingdom Bacillati; phylum Bacillota; class Bacilli; order Caryophanales; family Bacillaceae; genus Priestia; species Priestia filamentosa. Next base: position 55,862 of record NZ_FXAJ01000014.1, on the reverse strand, counting down.
CATTGATGATAAAGATGCTTCTTTTTATTTTTATAAATCAGACCCTGCTATGTATCAAAAACATTCCTTAATGATACATTGATTTTGAGACGTGTTTTAATATAGAAATAAGATGTAATTAAGAAGAAAAGTCACTTATTCGTGAACCGACTCAAAAACCATTGTTTTTGGAACAATATGATAACTAACTGTTTTCTCTTTATGTCACTTTAGGAGTTATTTTGTACCCCTTTTAAGTGTTACTTTGCACTATACGTAAATGTAAAAAAGACCAATTTCTCAGCATTAAAATTGAGAAATTGGTCTTTTATCGTTACTCCAGAAAAGCGCCCGATTATTTAATTAATACGTTCCTGTAATTTGATAACTAATCCATTGTAACTAACAAAAAAGTTTTTTATCGATAAAACAGCGAAATAAGAAGAAACGTCTACATTAACTCATAAACAATCGTCACAAATTAAACTACTGTCCAAAATTATTTGAGATTTTGTTCCTCTCTGATTTAGGAAATTCACTAAATCTAGATATAAGTTATACCCTACCTCATCAATAGATCTTTTTACTGAAAAACGCCTCACAAAGCTGTTCCGCCATACTTGGAATGTTTCCAAGGGGAAAGTAGTCAAGGGCCGTTTTTCTACTTCCAATCAAAGCTGGAGAAACAGCCTCCTCGTTTAAAATAGTTTAACAAGTTCGTCGAAGGTTTCAATTTCATAATCATATTCATTTACTTGTCCAAATCCGTACTTGGCGTAGACAAATGGAATACCGGCGAATTGGGCTGCCTTTCGATCCCCTTCCGTGTCACCCACATAGACAGGTTTGGTTAAGTGATTTCGTTCCATGATTAATTTAATATTTTCTCCTTTTGAAAGACCCGTTCTACCTGGGTTTTCATAATCTGTGAAATACTTTTCTAATTGATGAAACTTGTAAAATGCTTCAATGTATCCATCTTGACAATTGCTTACAATGAAAAGCTTATATTTCCGCGAAAGAATCCTCACTACATCTTCCACTTGGTCAAAAAGAATCCCGCCCTGTTCTCCTAAAAATGTATTTTCTACTAGGCAGCTTTCTTCTAAAAATCGATTCCGTTCATGAGCATTTAAGTCTGGAAACAGTTTTTTTCCTATCTCGGGAACTTGAAGTCCCATGACACTTTGAAGATCTTCCTTCGTTATGTCCCTTTTGATTTGCTTGTAATCCTTCATCAAACTATTCCACGCCAGCAGGATCGTGTCTGTTGAATCCCATAGTGTCCCATCTAGATCAAAAACCATGCTGTCCATATATTCAAACTCCTTAAATATTTCGTGATTTTAATCAAAGTCCCATATAAATCACATATGACTGCTCTAATTATGTTACATTCTCTTCAATGTAACTTTTGTATCTATATCAAGCTGGCCTTGCAAGTCATTCATTTCTAGTAGCTAGACTTTTGTATTATCTTTTGATTAGTCATTTAAATTAATTGTATAAATGCCAAATCCTTTGTCATCCGTCTGGTTGGTATACGTAATATTGCTTCCTTCCGTTAAATATCTTTCTCCACGCGGTGAGCTTGTGAATGTCACATTAGCTGTACCGTTAATAGGAGTAATTGACCAGTTATTATCAGCTGTTGGCGTAATTTCTTTTTGCTCTGAAATGTAATCCATTAGGATTTGGCGGTTTTCATCGGCTGAATCTACAACCAGCTCGCTTCCTTTTAAGCCAGGGAAGTTTCCGCCTCCACCTGCGCGGTAGTTATTTGTTACAACGATAAATTCTTGATTCGGATCAACGGGGTTTCCTTTATACGTTAAGTTTACAACGCGACTTGAATTCGCATGAATCATGTTTCCATTCACATCATATTTTGCTGGTTTTGTGACATCAATTTGGTATTGAACGCCGTCAATTACATCGAAATTATAGACAGGGAAGCTTGGATTTAATAATTCCTGCTCTTCTGTTTTATTTGGTGTAATTTGATTAAATTTGCCTGCAGACATATCAATCCAGTCTTTGACAACAGAACCTTTTACTTTGACTGCTTTTAACGTATTGTCATATAAGTACAGATCACCTGCACTTCGAATCGTTAAATCACCTTCTTTAATTTCTGTGTACTCGTCAACGCCGTTTCGTCCTACTTTAAAAGGTGCCCCGACTGATAAAATTGGAAGATCCTTGTATTCTGGTTTGTTTTGAGCAACGTATTTTTTAACATAGTCTTTTTGTGCATTTGTGACGATTTGAATAGAAGGATCATCCTGCACAAGTGAGAAATAACTGTGAATATTATCCGTTGTTTTACCAATTGGTGTATTCACATATTTCACGGTTGCATCATGATCTTTTTGAACCAATTTGACAATTCCTTTATCTGTTTCTACTGTACTTTGCGTAACCGTTTTCCCTGAAGCATCTTTTACGTCCTTATACGTTGCACGCGTCGACGATTGAGAGCTTACCACTTTCCATTTTCCTTTTTCCTCTTTTAGCGTTAAGTCAATTAAACCAAGTGAACCTCCGCCATAACCTGCTTGTACAGCTGGAACGCCGTTGATTGTTCCTTTTGCATTATCAACACCAGGAAGGGGTTTTTTATCTGGACCAAGAAACAGACCATCTAGTGCAGCTTCCGTTTTAGCTGGGAATACTTTATGTGTGTGTGAGAATGTAATCGCATCAATGCCTTTTACTTCACTTAACGAGTAAATCACATCCTCTGTATTTTGTTTGTTACTGCTAAAACCAGAGTGAGCCATGGCAACAACCACGTCAGCGCCTTTTTTCTTCATTTCTGGAATGTACTTATTAGCCGTTTCAACAATGCCTTTTGTAATGACTTTCCCATCCAGGTTTACTTTATCCCAATCGTTGATTTGAGGTGGGACAAATCCAATGAAACCAAATTTAATAGTACGTTTCTTTCCGTTTTCATCGACTACTTTTTTACTCATAATCTTATATGGGGTGAATTTATTTTTGTCATTTTTCGGGTTGTTGTCATGATCATCAACATAGACATTGGCATTTATGTAAGGAAAATTCGCATCGTTGTAGGCTTCTTCTAAGAGGTCTAAGCCGTAGTTGAATTCATGGTTACCAAGCGTTGCAATGTCATAATCTAACTGATTCATGGCTTTAAAAACAGGATGGATCTCACCCTTTTCCAGTGGAGCAATCTTTGCTTTATACGTACCTAGTGGCGTGCCTTGAATGAGATCTCCGTTATCTACTAATAAGCTGTTTTTTACTTCTTTTCGAGCATTTTTGATTAAAGTAGCCGTTTTTGCTAAGCCCACTTTTTCATAAGCTGCATCTTTGAAATAATCATAGTTTAATAGATTTGTGTGAACGTCTGTTGTTTCCATTAAGCGCAAATTCACAAGTGTATCTTTCTTATTATTCCCGTGCTGCTTGCTGCTTTGCTGTGAACTTTGTCCTGGATAACGTTCTTCTGCCCTTGCCTGTGTGGTTAAAAGAGGCATAGACAATAAGGAGAGTGCCAGTGATGTGGATAAGATTTTTTTCATTTTGCTGCGATTGTTCTTTTTCATCTACTATTCACCTTTCAAATAAGTTATCATTGCTATGAATCTAGCTACTATTCAAAAATAGTATAGCAGAAAGTCTTTACGAAAGATGTGGACTTTTTGCACCAGAACCAAAATAGTTGATTTTATCACCTTAAATTGTCAAGCGTAACAAAGAACAAAATCTTAGAGGAAAGAATATAGAGGTGACAAGTATGATTGAAATAAAAACGTCTGCGCTAAGCGACGGAGAACTCAATAGAGGGGTATTCGCTAAGCAAGATGTCAAGAAAGGGACGCTTCTTCACGAAGCGCCTGTTATCCCTTATCCTAATAAAGAGCATGATTACATTGAGAAGACAGCACTTGCGGACTATGCTTTTGAATATGGTGTAAATCATACAGCTATTCTTCTAGGCTATGGTATGCTGTTTAATCATTCGTATACACCTAATGCTACTTATAAAATTAATTTTGACAATCATACCTTTGATTTTTATGCTTATACGGATATCCAAGCAGGAGAAGAGATTCTTATTAATTATAATGGAGATGTAGATAATCAAGAGCTCCTTTGGTTTGATCGTGAAAGTGAGAACGAGTAGAAGTAAAAAGTAAGCTCATTGATTTTCGATGGGCTTACTTTTTTATCTCGATTTTTTTTATTATCTTTACAAGAAAATGTCTCAAAAACCGTGGTTTTTGAGACATTTCTATATTTAGTCATTTTTCACTATTACTTTCTTTTTTATTTGACGTAGTTTTTTGTAATTAACTTTTAAATAAGTAATATTTAATCTTTAGACTTAAATCTCTAATTAGATTATTTACAGGATTATTGGTTGTTGTAGCTTCCATCTTATTCTTTAGTAATGTTAGTAAAATATAGTAGAGGGTTTTATTATTCCATATTGAATTAGTAACTATTAAACTAAGATGACTTGGAAGGGTGGGGAGAGATGTTGAAAAATCGTGCAGTTGCATATATGAAGCCAGGTAAAGTAGAAATTCAAGACATCGGGTATCCCGATTTAATATTGAGAGATGGCCCAGGGGTCAATCCGTTAAACGTAGGTCGAAAATGTGAACATGGTGTTATTTTGAAGGTTATTACAACAAATATTTGCGGAAGCGATCAACATATGGTAAGAGGGAGAACGACTGCTCCGAGTGGATTAATATTAGGACATGAAATTACAGGTGAGGTTATCGAAGTAGGACGAGATGTCGAATTTATTAAGAAAGGTGATCTTGTTTCAGTACCTTTCAACATTGCATGTGGACGTTGTCGTAGCTGTAAGGAGCAAGATACGCACATTTGTGAAAATGTAAACCCGGATCGTCCTGGTTCTGCTTATGGGTATGTAGATATGGGAGGATGGGTTGGCGGACAATCCGAATATGTTATGGTTCCTTATGCAGATTTCCAATTGCTGAAATTTCCTGATAAGGATCAAGCTATGGAAAAAATCCTTGATTTAACCATGCTCTCTGATATATTTCCAACAGGTTATCATGGGGCGATAAGTGCAGGAGTTAGACCTGGCTCTACAGTTTATGTTGCTGGTGCGGGTCCTGTTGGTCTGGCTGCTGCCCATTCTGCTCAAATTCTAGGAGCGTCAGTTGTGATTGTGGGTGACTTGAACAGTGAACGGCTAACTCAGGCTAGAAGTTTCGGTTGCGAAACAGTGAATTTAAGAGAACATCCAAATCTTGGGGAGCAGATTGAACAAATTCTAGGTATACCAGAAGTGGATTGTGCGATTGATTGTGTAGGGTTTGAAGCTCATGGACACGGTGCATCCACTGGTGAAGCTCCTGCCACGGTATTAAATTCAATTATGGAAGTAACTCGTGCAGGAGGTCGCCTTGGTATTCCAGGACTTTATGTTACTGGAGATCCAGGTGCAGTAGATGAAGATGCGAAATTTGGAACCTTAAGGATTCGATTAGGATTAGGGTGGGCTAAGTCACACACTTTTGTGACTGGACAAACGCCAGTTATGAAATATCATCGTGATTTAATGATGGCTATTTTAAATGGAAAAGCTCAAATTGCAAAAGCAGTCAATGCTACGATTATTTCATTGGATCAAGCCCCAGCTGCATATGCTGAATTCGATCAAGGAGCATCAAAGAAATTTGTTATTGACCCTCATGGATCTGTAAAATCTTTCTGAATATCTTTCTATTTTTTATTTAAATCAATGTTTGTTGATTTCTCGTGTTTGTATTTTTTTACGATTGGCCTGCTATTTCCTTTAGTATGTGATTCTTTAGAAAAGCTACTCTTGAGAGTAGCTTTTTCCCTTTTTCAAAAACCATGGTTTTTGAGATGAGTCATGATAAATCAGTTACCATAGTCTGTATTTGGGGAAGTTAGCCCTTCTCCTCTCCCTCCATAAACAAAAAGTCGCCTCGTATCAATAAAAAAAGTCTCTATTTGTCTTTATAAATAATTACAATTAAAAAGGAACCGACAATTAATTGATTGCCGGTTCCTTAAGTATCACATATCCACTGCACCCTAAAACTACAAGTATTATACTGTTTAATATACTTGAAAACGAAAACGATCTCCTAAAAATAAACTTTCTACATATTCCATTACTTGATTTTCTTCCGAGAACACAATGCCTAATAACAAAAATAATGATGCACTAGCCTTAGTATTTAATAGCTGTGCTTCCTTTAAACTAGCTCTTGTTAATTCAAGTGTTTTACTCGAATGACCAGGACGGATGGAATATTTACTTTCTAATAAACGATATAAAGAATTATTTTCTAAGTCCTCATTTTCAATACCTGGAAAAAGATAACTTGGAAGATATGAACGTTCTAGAGCCACGGGTTTTCCATCCGTTAAACGAATTCTTACAATCTCGACAACTTCCTTGCCTTCCTCAATTTGTAGGCGTTTTGACAACTTCGCGTCAGCTTTAATTTTATTGATTGAATGACATTTTGCACTCGCTTTAATACCTCGGGACTGCATACGTTCTGTAAAGCTGGCTACGTTAACAAACTCTCGTTCAATCTTTGGTTCTGTAACAAATGTCCCTTTTGCACGTTTTCTTACTAATAAGCCTTCTTCCACAAGCTCATTAATAGCTGTACGAATAGTAATTCTTGCTACACCATACTTTTTAGCTAATTCCATTTCGACAGGAAATTTATCCCCTACTTTATATTCATTATTCAAAATCATTCGACGGAACTTTTCTGCATATTGCTCATAAAGTGGTATATCACTATTTTTAATATCCATTATTATCACCTAAGCAGTTATAGAATCCTTTAGATAAAGCGAAATATAGTCTAGTCAGACACTTTATTAGATTTTCAAAAAATTAAAATATATATGTTAGACCAAATTATATAAAAGTATAGCAGTAATTGTAAAGGTTGAGTATGTTTTGCAAAAGGAAATCGTTATAAGTCACATAAGTAAGTTAAGGAATTTAAAAAATTGTTTTATTTGCTAGTTGAGTGTACTTCTTTCTTATATTTTGGATAGCCAAAAGCTCCATGATGCTTACAAGTTTTCGCTGCTGATTCAGCAGCTTTGAGCAAAGCTTTCTTCATATCTAATTGTTCATGGTAATGAGTTAAAAAACCTGCTATAAAGGAGTCTCCAGCTCCCATGGTATCTATTAACTCAGTAGGTAAAGGCTGTTGTTCAGATATTTCTCCATTCTCTGAGAATATGGCTGGTTTATCGCCCCTTGTTACCCCTACAACATTTACTCCGTATTGATGCACGGAGTCAAAGAGGGAATATATTTGATTTATTGGGAGCTCGCTACCTGAAAAAAATGCATAAGTAATAAAAGGACAAATTTGTGATAGTAAACTTTCATTCCATTTTTCAGGAGTAGAAAAATCGTAGGAAATTGCTTTATGTGAAAGCTTAATCAGTTCATGGTTAATATCACTATTAATACTAGTATGAATGACATCATATTTATTTATATAATTCATGTCTATCTTTTGAAATCTAAGTGATAATAAAGATTGAACTCTAGTCTCCTTATTAGTTCCTACAAACACTCGATCCCCTGTATCATTCAGAGAAACGATAGCTTCTCCGTTTATTCCAGTAACAAAGCGTACCCTTTCAACGTTAATTTCTTCCTCCTTTAAACATGAAAGTACATGCTTTGCATTACTATCATTTCCTATTATCCCTAAATAGGCACATTCCTGTGCCCCATTTCGCTTACTCATTACAGCTACATTTAGTGCATTTCCCCCTGGATATATAAGGTTTTGATCCTTGTAATAATCTATTACGTTATCACCTATCCCTATAAGTTTCATAGTTAACCCCCAAAATTCACGATATTCATTATTTAATCCAGCTCTATTAAAAAACATTTACTTTGTTGCTAACTAATTAAAGATTAGTACTTATTAGAATCAATATAGATAAAAATGAAAAAAGGAATACTTTGTATATAAAAAAAGATGGAAAGAACTCCACCTTTTTTATATACAAAATTGAACAGGTAATAATCCCATCTTATTTCAACCAACGTTTTAAGAAAAATAACTAACTTTATTATTATCCATCGCTTTACTTAACAATAACGCCTTCTCTTAATTCCCTTGTTAAATTAACATCAACTTGTAAATCTTCCGTTAATGCTACACCATAATCTTTTCTTGCGGATTCTATAGAGACTTTGCCTTCTTTTACATCGTTAATAATAAGATCAATTTGTCGCTCAAGTGGGTTGCCATATCCTCCGGATCCAGGTGTGTGTACCGTAATTAGATCTTCCCTATTTAAAATTAAATCTGAGATTTTAGACTTTATTTTTTCAGGTTTATCGCCTTTTCTTGTTAACCAAAAGCTTCCTGGAGCTCCGTTTTTACCTCCTGAAATTCCCCATGGAGAAAGTTTGTGCCTTTCACCTAAACCTGTATAGTTCAAATTATCAGTTAGCATTCTAAACTCTCTCTGGATTCCTAATCCACCTCTATAACGCCCTGCTCCTCCAGAATCTTTAGAAAGTCTATAACTTTCTACAAGTATTGGATATTCTCGTTCTAATGCTTCAATAGGTAGGTTTGAAGTATTAGTCATATGGACTTGTACACCACTTAACCCATCTCCATGGCTATGTGCCCCTGATCCTCCTGCAATGGTTTCTAAATAAACAAAGTAATTATTTGTATTTGGATTAATTCCAGAGAAAATAGCAGAAGTAACAGAACTATTACAAGCAGCAACTACTCTATCTGGTGCTATTTTAGCTAACGCTCCAAAAATAACATCTGCAATCCTTTGAGCTGTATCGACCCTTACTCCCACTGGTGCGGGTAAAGAACAATTGACTAATGAATTTTCAGGTGCTATTACTTTTAATGCACGATAAATCCCCTGATTAGCAAAAATATTTTGACCGGCTATAGCTTTAAAACAATAAAAGACTGTTGTTAATGTACCCGAAAAGACAACGTTAAGTGGACCCCTTACCTGTGGACTTGTACCTGTAAAATCTACAGTGGCTGTACCATCTCCAATAGTTATAGTAGCGCGAATAGGAACTTTTCTCTCTAAATCAACACCATCATCATCTAGATAATCTTCAAATGAATAAGTACCATTTGGTAAACTACGAATACCCGCACGCATTAATTCCTCAGCGTAATCAAGCAAGGCATCTGTACAAGCTGTGAAGTGTTCTATCCCATATTGGTTAACTACTTCAATCATTCGTTTAGTACCAGCTTTATTACATGAAATTTGGGCAAGCAAATCTCCATGTCTCTCTCCCGAAGTTCGACTATTAATCATAATAAATTCCATTGTTTCCTGTACGATTTCCCCTTGACGGCAAATACGAATTAAAGGGATTCTTGTGCCCTCTTGGAAAATACTATTCGCATCAGCTGATGTACTTCCAGGTACCTTTCCACCGATATCAGAGTGATGGGCAATATTGGCTACAAAGGCAACTAAGTTATTTTCTATGAATACAGGTTCAATCATTGTAATATCAGGAAGGTGTGTCCCTCCTCCTGCATAAGGATCATTCGTTATAAACATGTCACCTGGTTGAATTGTCTCAGGAGGAAATTTTTTCAGTACTTCCGTAACTACACTGAGCATAGATCCAAGATGCATTGGCACATGTTCTGCTTGTGCAATCATTCGACCCTGAGCATCAAATATTGCAGTGGAAGCATCTTTTCGTTCTTTTATATTTGTAGAGTAGGCAGTTTTAACAAGTGTTACTCCCATTTCCTCAGCTATTGATAATAAAAGATTTCCCATAATTTCTAAAGTAATCGGATCGATATTATGCTTCATTTTTCTCCACCTCGCCAAATGTATTAATAATGAGATTTTGATATGGATCTATTACAGCTGATTGACTTGGTAAAATTAAAATTGTGGTGTCCATTTGCTCAATGATAGCAGGTCCTTGAACCCGATTCCCTGCATTTAAATCGCTACGGTTATAAATCCCTGTTTTATAATAGCCTAGATTATTCGCTTCTGAGAAATAGACATCTCGGTAAGATACTGCTTCTACTAAACAATTATCCTCCTGACTTGCTTTGACTAACGGAGCTTTTGGTAACTCACCAAATGCTGTAACTCGGTAATTTACAAATTCAATTTTCCCTTCCTCATCAGAATATCCATAGTTTTTTTCATGGATTTTATGAAAGCGTGAAATGATATGTTGTACTCCATCAGACGTTAACTCTTCCCATTGAACTGGAACGGGAAGTTCATAATTTTGACCAACAAAACGAACATCAATGTCCAGAGAAAAACTCCTTTTAGATGGATGAACATTTTCTTTTGCCAATAGTTGTGTACCTTCTACTTTCATACTTTCAAAGTGTTGGCGTATTGTTATTAAACTATCTTCTCCCGGTTCAAGTAGTTCTGTTCGCACATAATCCCTACGGATATCCGTTACCAATAAACCAAGCGAACAAAAAGTTCCAGGCGAAGGAGGTACAATAACATGAGGAATATTGAGTGCTTTAGCTAAAGCACCACAATGCAAGCCACCTCCTCCTCCAAAGGAAACCAAAGCAAAATCACTTGGTGAATGCCCTTTTTCTACAGAAATTAATCGAACTCCACGTGTCATATTGGCATTTACAATTGAAAGAATCCCACTCGCTGCCTCTAATAAAGAAAGGTTAGTTTTATCACAAATATGCTCCTGAATAACCCTTTTAGATGCTTCTACATCTAAATCCATACGGCCCCCAAGGATTCCATTCGGATTTAGTCTTCCCAATACTACATTTGCATCTGTAACTGTCGGTAAAGTTCCCCCACGTCCGTAGGCAGCTGGACCTGGAGTAGACCCTGCACTCTCGGGGCCTACTTTTAAGGCACCCCCTGCATCAATCCAGGCAATTGAGCCACCTCCTGCTCCATATGTATAAATATCTAACATCTGTATTCTAGCTGGAAAACCCTCAACTTCTCTTTCCATTGAAACCTTTGGTTCTCCATTTTCAATAAGACTAAAGTCTGCGGAGGTCCCACCCATATCAAATGTGATTAAATTCCTATAATCTGTAAGTTCGGATAAATGTGAGGCTGCAACTATCCCTGCTGCTGGTCCTGACACGGCAGTACGAACTGGACTAGACACAGATTCTTGGATAGAAATGATACCTCCATTTGACTGGGTAATATAAGGATCAACCGGAATCCCCACTGAATGAACGGAATTTTGAAAATTCTCCATATACGTTTTCATTACAGGTCCTAAATACGCATTGAGTGATGTGGTACTGATTCGTGGGTATTCTCTAAATTCAGGAACGATTTGATGGGAGGCAGAAACATACACTTCCGGAAAGAGACGTTTAATCTCTTCTACAGCTACCTTCTCATGAATTGGATTATTAAAAGAAAAAAGAAAACAAACAGCAATGGATGTAACTTCTTTTTCCTTCAAATGTTCAATTACTTTTCTCAGTTCGTTTATGTTAATAGGTGTGCGTACCGATCCATCTGCATAAAGGCGTTCTTCAACTTCGAATCGTAAGTCACCCGGAATAACTGTCTCAGGTTTTTCTTTAAACAAATCATATAAGTGAGGACGAGTTTGTCTAGCAATCTCCAGTAAATCACGAAATCCTTTTGTAACGATAAGGGCTGTTTTAGCTCCTTTTCGTTCTATAAGAGCATTGGTTGCTACAGTAGTTCCATGAGCTAGATACTCTACTTCATTAAAAGGAATAGAATTCATTTCAAGAATTTGTTCAATCCCTGTCATAATAGCATGAGAAGGATCCTTGGGAGTGGAAGGGACTTTATGATTCTTAATACTCCCCTTATCCGAATCTACCAATGTAACATCTGTGAATGTTCCTCCCACGTCTACTCCTACCATGTAACGCATATATTTTCCCCCTATTCGATCTGGATATTTATTTATTTTTTTACAATGCTTATAATCCACCCCTATAAATTCATTTCCTGAATCTATAAGGATGAATTATATTCAGATTATTCAGAAATTAATCGGTGTACTTTATTTAATAAGGCACTTTAAACATATATCTTCGTTTTTCTAGTGGATGATTACGTACATCTGCTAACTTTCTTGAGAATGCTCGTAATACGTAAAGTAAAACTACAGAAGCAATCTCTCCTCTTATTTCCTTGTCAATTCCTTTAAAATCAAGGTCCTTAGCATCCAAAATAATAAGTTTTTCACCATATTCTTTCGTAAATTTGAGAGCACGTTCTTCCATATACCTTGTTTCATCTAGTCCCAGTAATAGAATGAATGGTGTATCCTTATCTAGAATTTCAAATGGGCCATGGAAGAATTCCCCTGCATGTATAGCGTGTGAATTAATCCATTGCATTTCCATTAAGATACAAATTGCAAATGTATAGGCGACTCCATAATTACTACCACTTGCCATTGTATAAATCATCTTTTCATCTTTATATTTATCTGCAAAGTCTAAAGCGTCTTGAGCATAATATTCGATTGCTTTATCACACACAGCCTTTAAATTAGGTAAGCTCGCGACTAACTTATCATACTTCTTACTTGATTCTTTTACTTTCAGTAATCCTAGCGTCAATTGAATGATTAGAATATTTCGCGATTCAGCAGGATCAATTCCTGGTCCGTATTCGTATCCAATCACTAAATCTGATTCTTTTGCTAAAGGTGAGTCATCTATATATGTGAAGGAAACAGTTAAAGCTCCTTTACTTTTCGCAAATTTCGCAGCTTCCGTTGTTTCTGGTGTTTTTCCTAAATGAGAACATAGAATAACAAGTGAATTTTTATTTAGAGTAGCTGGATTGCGGTAAATAAACTCATTTGAACTGTAAACTTCAGTCGTCATAGTAGTTGAATCACGATCTAGGATGTATTTACTTGAATACATTAAAGCAGAGGAACCTCCGCATGCAACAAGAAAGACACGATCAATTTCTTTTTCTTTTACTACCTCTAATACCTTTTCTAATGATTTGTTTTCAATTAACTGATTTGTCATTATTAAACTCCTTTTAAATGTTTTTGTAAGTATAATGATTCTATCAACAATTATATTGTTCTATATTGTTCTAGTCAACACTAAATAACTAAATATTCTAAAAATTATTTACCTATTGTTTTTTCATGATCCTTTTCTTGTGAATTTGAAACCATGCCCTCCTTATAAACCACCTCTACTTCCTCCAAAGATTTAGCCTTCGTTTCTTTACCTAAAATCATAACAGTAAGAGTACCGATAACAAGAATGGCAGTGATCATAATAAATACCCCACTAAAACCATACAAAGGATAAATATACCCAATAACAATTGGGGCTAATATTCCTCCAACTCGGCTAAATGCTGAGGTAGCGCCCATTCCGGTAGCGCGGATATTCGTTGGGAATTGTTCAGGCGTGTACGTATAAAGAACAGAGTAACCTATACTCATAAACATTGACATTAGTCCACCAAACGTAATAATAGTAGCAGCAGAATTCGCAAAGTTGGCCATACCAAGTGCAGCAATAGTTGCTCCTGCCATACCGATTAATAAAACTGGTTTTCTCCCTAATTTATCATTTAATATAGCACCAGTTATATAACCGGGTATCTGCGATGCATAAATTAGTAAAGAAAAAATAAACGATGAAGCGATTTCATATCCTTGATTAACTAGTAAAGATGGAAGCCAAGTTAAAAAACCGAAGTTTGTATAAACCAACGAAAACCATACAACCCAAAGCATGATAGTACGTTTAATATATTTTTTTGAAAATAAGGTAAGGAACGAGTCTTTTTTAAATTTCTTTTCTTCAATAATAGATGGGACAGAAGTATTCTTCTCTGGTTTTGGTAGTTTATACTTCAGTGAATTTTCAGCTGCTATTTCAATCCTAGTCATAGCTTCATCAGCTTCTTTATAACGACCTTTTGATTCTAACCATAAAGGGGATTCAGGCAAAGTACGTCTCCAAATGATAAACATAAAAATCGGAAGGGCTGTTACAAACAGAGCAATCCGCCATCCATTATCTGAAACCGGAATAATAAAATAAGAAAGAGCAGCTGCAGATATATGGCCTAAAGAAAAGAATCCTGTTAATAGGGATGTATATCTTCCTCTATATTTACTAGAAATTAATTCGGCTAAATAAGGAGCCATTATTGCAGCTTCTCCCCCAGTACCAAATCCAGCTACTACCCTTGCCCAAAAGAAAAATTCCCAATTTGTAGCTAAAGCACTAGCCATTGTAGCTACACAATAGATAACCAATGTCCACATAATTACATTTTTTCTTCCAAATCGATCTCCTAGGTAGCCTGAAAATGCTGTCCCAAACAAGTAACCAACAAATAAAGAACTAGCTAAAATTCCTGTTTGATGAGATGTTAGTGCCCATAATGCTGTAATAACTGGTAATGTAAACGAAAGCATCGTTCCATCTAGTGCATCAAATAAATATCCAATACCTGTTTGTCCTAACAATTTTTTGTTGTAACCGTTGTCTGGTATACGCTCGATTCTCGAGTTAATACTTTGCATTTTTCCCCCTCCATTATTCAACCTTGAACTTTTAAAAGTAAATAAAACACATTTCCTTTTGTTCTACTTTGTCCTAATAAGTTCTATTGAATAATAACTCAAAGAAAAATAAATTGTCAATATATTTAGAAAATTTGTTCTTTTATAAAATTGAAGTTTTTTACTAGAACTCTCTATATTAAGCTATCAATGCATTCCCTTATTTCATATAAATAAGAAAATCCTTTGCTATTGAAGAGCAAAGGATTTTTTTATTAAAAACATTTTATGATAAATCAGTTAGTATAAAGCCACTTTCAGAAACTAAATATAAAAAAGAGTTCTTAATAATGACTTTTATACACATACTCTCCCTTTTAAAAAGTTACCTTATTCAAATACGAGACCAACCAAAAACTAAAGTAGCTTTTAACCTTAAAGAATTAATAATTTAATTTTTCGATAGAAATAAATCTTTTATTCTTAATGGTTATCCAATAGAAACTTTATTTTTAGAATCTCGTGAAACAATTTCGTCTCCCGTTGGCGTTTTTTCTGTGTTTATCTTTAAGAAATGTGCTAGTACAAAACCTACTAAATACAATCCTGCTAGAGCCCATACAAACCCTTTTGTACCAAATGCGGAAAAAAGAACACCTGCTAAAGCTGGTCCTATAAACTGACTTAATCCTGCAGAAAGATTGTGAATAGACATAGCAGCCCCCCTATTTTCAGGGTCAATTGCTGCAAAGATAGAAGACATTTGGGCAAATGCACCTAGTACTGCTCCAAAAAATCCTGAGACACATACCATTAGCCAAAAATTCGGTCCAAAAGTAATTGGTACATAATAGAATAATAAACAGGAAGCTGCGACTCCAATACAACCAAAATACTGTACAACTTTATTCCACGCCATTCTGTTTGCAACAAATCCCCAAATTAAGTTGAATATAATATTAACTAAATACATAGCAGACCAGATTTTCAACCATTCAGAAGTAGTAAAGCCAACCTCCTTGCTTGTTAAAAACAGAGGCATTGCTACTACAAAACCGTAAACAGCTAATTGATTAATAATACGTACTATAGAGGCAATCGCAATTTTAGGGTTAGTAAAAAGGATAGTAAGTCCTTTTTTTATTGTATCCCCTGTTTCTTTCTCTTCACCTTGTTGCCTTTCAAAATTCCCCTTTGTTAAAAGCACCCCCATTAATCCACCAATAACAACGAAAATTAAACCTAACCAAAGAGATCCATTATAACCCAATGAAGGTATTGTGAAACTAGGTAAATAAGAACCAAATACTCCAAGACCTAATGAATGAGCAAACCAAAACCATCCCATAGCACTTGGAAGTTTTTTATATGGAGTGGCATAAGCAATCCAGACCACAAATGAATAAGCGAATAGGGGAAATCCAAATCCACGTAATCCATACATTATACGTATCATATTTAAGCTTTCTGGAATTGTCCCAAGAGTAATGAATCCTATGTGAAATACACTCCAAATGATTAGACCAGCCAGCATTGTGCGTCTTGGTCCCCAAATATCAGCAAAAAGTGCTGCTAACCAGGATGCAATCGCTACTGTAACTCCGTATATAGTAAAGACCGAAGCTGATTGGGCTGGTGTAAATCCCATCTCCACAATCTGTTTCGATAGGAAGGCTTGTTCAATTCCATCTCCTGTCATAAAAATAATAATTGCAACAAATCCCCATATAAGTGATTTAGGCATTCCAAAAATCATCTTTGTCTCTAAACTGGAAGAAGCGCTTACAGTTTTCATTAATAAACCCTCCTAGATATTCTAATTAGTCTTAAACATAAATCCTTATAAAATCCACTTGCTCTCTATAAAACCATTAACCTTAAAGATTATAATATTATCTATAGGTATATCCATCATGTTGATAACGCTTACAATAAGGCTAATAATTTTTCAATTTCTTTTTATTTGTAATAACGTATTCCAATAACTTCTTTTACTCTTTAATGCAAATTTGGTTATTTCCTAGTGAGATTAGTAAGATAAATCTAAAGTTACTATATAATCTCCTTTTTTGATAAAAATGTTACGCCATACTAAGTCCACTTCCACCCTTCCCTCCCGTGATAAGAACAATTCTTTTTTTCGTTTTAATCTCCCTGAAAATTTGTAATCCAAATTACGGAAAATAATAACATTCTAACGTAACCGGTTACGTTATTAATAAAAAAATATAGTTTTATTTAATCTCTTGTTCTTATAGATTTTTAAAGGGAGATCTTATTTCTGTATATTAGCATATCGTTCTTTTGTACGCAACCGGTTACATTTATCATTTTGATTAGTTTTTAAGTAGTTAAATAGTGTATATTTCCAATTAATAGTGTTGTTATATAAACAATTAAATCCTCATTAATTTCTGTTTGACAAACTAATTTAAAGAGTGATACGATTCACGTAACCGGTTACGTTAAATATTATAGGGTTTAATTTGTTTTTTTACGTGACAAATGTAATTTTTGTTCTATTTTGATTAAATATAAGTATTTGTTTGATATAAAGCAAGATTTTTTATATTAGTTTTATAAAATCATGAATACATCTCTACTTAACTTTATTAAGAAATAATTCATGGAACATTAATTCTATGTATAAACCCTACAAGATTTAATTTCTAACTATATGCTACAGGAGGCTATAAAATTATGACTTTAATTGGTCCATCTTTAATGTGTGCCGATATGGGAATTTTAAAAGAGACTGTAATAAGACTTGATCAAGCAGGAGTAGATTTTTTTCATCTAGACATAATGGATGGAAATTTTGTTCCAAATTTTACGATGGGTCCTGATTTGATTAAAAGTATAAGACCATATACAAATAAACCATTTGATGTGCATTTAATGGTTAAAAATCCTGAAAATCATTTAGATACTTTTATTGAATCAGGAGCTAATATGATTTCAGTTCATGTAGAAGCTACTGATCACCTGCAAAAAACACTGAAAACAATTCGCGACAAAGGATTGAAGGCAGGAGTCGCTCTTAATCCCTCTACTCCACTCCAAGAACTAGTCTATGTTTTAGATACCATAGACTATGTGACTGTTATGACTGTTAATCCAGGGTTTGCAGGGCAAAAGTTTATTCCTTTAATGTATCAAAAGATAAGTGATTTGAAACATTTACTTAATAAAGCAGAATACGAGATTGATATTCAAGTGGATGGAAATATTGGATACGAAACTATTCCTGATGTTTTAAAGAATGGAGCCAATATGCTTGTTTGCGGCACATCTTCCCTTTTTAAACCTGATGTCACTTTTGAGGAAGCTGTAAATCAGCTAAAAGATTTTACGGAAAATCAGAAAACGGATCAATTTAAATTAAATCTTAAGTGATTATTGGAGGTGTACTAATGGGAGAGATAACTGTAGTTGGAAGTATAAACATTGATATTGTTGCCTTTACAAATCATTATCCAAAACATGGAGAAACCGTCTTCGGAAAGAAAATGATGGCGCTTCCAGGGGGGAAGGGGGCAAATCAGGCTGTTGCAAGTGCACGCCTAGGTAAAAAAGTGAATATGATTGGCTCAATTGGCCGTGATTTATATGGAGATAATGTAATCAATTCTTTGACAGCAAAAGGTGTTAATACCTCTTATGTAAAACGAGTAGATGACAGCTCAACCGGATGTGCGATTATTACAGTTGACCAAACAGCTGAAAATACGATGCTAGTTGTCAAAGGAGCCAATGATAATTTAACAGTGAAAGATATTCAAACAGCTTTTTCCACAATAAATAATAGTAAAGTATTACTTGTACAGATGGAGATTCCTGAAGAAGCAGTAATTGAGTCTATGATTCAAGCAAGGAATAAAGGAATGTTCGTAGTCTTAGATCCAGCGCCTGCAGATGGTATTACTGAACGTGCATTGCAATATGCAGATTTAATTGTTCCTAATAAACAAGAAACAAAACAGCTTACAGGCATCGACGTTATAGATTTAGACTCAGCACATCAAGCAGCAGAATATTTTAATCAGATTGGCATTAAAAACTCCATCATTAAAATGGGGGACAAAGGTTCTCTTGTTTATGACAATGGAAAAACGGAATATGTTAAGGCTATTCCAGTTACAGCAGTAGACACTGTTGGAGCTGGAGATTCCTTTGCTGGTGCACTTGCTTCAGCTCTTGCGGATGGAGCAAACCTTGTTGCATCAGTAAAGTTTGCAAACATTGTGGCTGCTTTAAAAGTAACAAAACAAGGGGCCCAAAAAGTACCAAGTATAGATAAGATTAATGAATTTTGTATTAAGAGAGGCATTTCTCATTATTTATTAGAAGTCCCAAACCATAAATTAGTGTAGTATTACTGAACATCTATATAAAATTTATATAAATTTTTAAAGGTAAACACCCGACGTGAGGATGCTTACTAAAAAAAAGACTCCTACTAGGAGTCTTTTTTTTATCTATATTTGTTTTATTTCATAGAAGATTCACGTAAAATAAATTCGATATCAAGTTCTAACTTATTTGGCTTAGATTGTGGCTCTTTAATTAACCTAAGAAGCTCTTCCATTGCCATTTTCCCCATCTCATAGATAGGTTGCTTAATTGTAGAAATAGGGGGAGCAGTATATTGTGACATATCAATTCCATCGAATCCTACAATTGCTAATTCATCCGGTACCTTACGTCCCCATTCATGAGCAGCCTTTAATAAACCAATTGCCATCAAATCATTAGAAGCAAAGACGCCATCTATATCCGGGTGTCTCTGGAAAAGTTCTTTCATACATATGTAACCACTTCTTACGCTAAAATCCCCTAGAGCGATCCAACTTTGATCAAACCAATCAAAATCTTTTACATAATCTCTATAACCCCACATTCTCTGAACAGCTGTAAGGTCATCTTCTGGGCCTCTAATTAGACCAATACGTTTACATCCAATGTCAATTAAATGTTTTGTAGCCAGCTGAGCTCCTACTCGATGTTTAACTGAAATAGAAGAAAAGTCATGAGTTGAAAAGGTTCGGTCAAGTGTAACTGTAGGAATCCCATTGGCATCAAGTTCTTCTAAATCTTTATTCGTTAAATTTAAAGAGTTTATAATGATTCCGTCTACATATCTTTCACGTAGAGTAACAAGATAATTATTTACTTTTTCCCTTTCATCATCTGTATTACATAGAAAAATATTTAATCCGTGAGAATTCGCTACATCTTCTACTCCTCTTGCTAATTCAGGAAAAAATGGGTTGTTGATAGTTGGAACAAGTAAAGCGATCGTATTAGATTTTCGGCTGGTTAAACTCCGTGCAACTACATTAGGTTTATAACCTAATTCTTTAATAACTTTATGTACTCTAGCAATAGTTTCAGGAGTTGCCTCCCCCTTATTATTGATAATCCTTGAAACAGTTGCCGCGGAAACTCCTGCTTTGGCAGCAACATCTCTAATTGTAGCCACTTCCACTACCTCCACCCACGTTACGTTTGTTACGTTTAATATAAATTCAAGACGATTATACCTTTACGTAACCGATTTCCAAAATCGTATCATTCTTTAATTTACTCTGTCAAATTCTAATATAAGTAGCCGATTAATAACTTCTATTCATAAAGTATTTTATCCCTCATCCAATTTACATAATGAAGTTTATAGGAATTTAATTTATATGTTAGCAATTACTCAATAAAATACATCTTTCCATTTATCTCAAGTGATACTGAGGACTGCTTCATATCTTTTTTTAAATGCTTTGCATATTCTACTACTTCATTAATTTTATCTTTATCCAACTTTTCAGCAAAGCTATAAACAATGGTTACTTTTTCTTTAACTAATTTTTTATCATCCCCTATCCAAGCTCCTGTTCCATCAACAGACGTCGCACCTCCAAACATATTAGAGAATTTTTCTAAGGACTGATCAACATACTTTTTATTGTCAATAGGCTCGTCAATATTATAAGTCGATGGGACATAAATTTTCACCACACTATCAAGATGAAATTGACCTTTTAAAATACTAGGCTCCTGTTCCTGAGTTTTCGTTGATTCCCTAACTTGAGTCTCTTCAGTTTCTTTAGTTACAGAACTCACAGCATCATTTGAACAACCTGCCAACAAAAAAACGAAAATTAAACTAAAATATAAAACACCTTTTTTCATTTTTTTCCCCCTTTTTTAAGCACGTATCCCTTTTAAAAACCATTTGCTTTATTATTGATCTAGCACTTAATAAGTACCAACCAGTCGTTATTTATTATATATTGGTAATGTATCCCAAACAATATTCGCATACAAAATTTTCTGAAAAGTATATTTTAAGAGGAATTCTTGCTAAAGTTTATAAAAGAAGGTATTGATTTATATTTTGAGAACTTAAAGGAAACTCTTACTCAAAAAGATTGTGATTTGCTAAATAAATATTATGAATAACATACAATAATCAGAACAAACTATTCAAGATGCGGTAGAATACTCCCTCTTGACATCCAAACATCCAATTTTGTAACAGAAAACCCTACTGGGCATGATCAGTAGGGTTTTCTGTTTTTTATACTGTATATAATATGCAAAGTTAGTTTACATAATCTTTGTTATCGGAAACCGATAATAAAAAACGCTTAGATCATTAACTCTAAGCGTAACATTTTATCTTTTTAAAAAAGGTGATTATAGTTTAATTATCTCAAAAACCATGGTTCTTAGGACTTTATTAAACTTATTTCAGGGTAATAATACCAGCATCCCTAGATTGTTACTTCCGGTAAATAATATGAGGTAGTCCTCTTTGGAATCATTATGATGTAACACATTACATAGTTTCGTTACTTTTTAAACGGGTAAACAACCTACAAATTAAAAATTATGAAATAAGCCTTTTATTTAGAGGGGAATTTTTTTATGTGTTTTAATAGCAAATATGAAGTTGAGTTATGATGGACTATGAGACTGTACTTAGTCAAGTCCTCCATAACACATGAGAGGAGATAAAGGATGATTTCAGAAGATATAAAAACGTTACTAGAAACCTTGAAGGAGTACGGGCATAGTGAAATTACACATTCTGTTTTCCAAAACGGGAGAACAATTCTATCAATCTGCTATTTAGAACAGGATAAATCCTATAAAATCACCTACTTTGAAAATGAAAATATTGAATTTTTCAAGGACAAAGAAGTGGAACTCGTAACCTTATCTATACATAAAGCTATACGTAATAATGAAAAAAAAACCTACTAATTAAATTGGTAGATTCCTCTATTTTTTCAATTTGCTATTTTTATTCCTTGTACTTGTACTTCCCTTTTTACAATCCAAAGAATAAATCGTTTTTCCTGGTTATTTAAAGGTCTTTTAAGTTTCTGACTACATTCTTCTCGCAACATTATGTATCTTCCCAACATATTTGATCTGTTAATAGGCTTTCCCCCTTCCTTTAATTCTTAATTTTACATTTTTATGATTCGATCCTTTGTTTACAATCACCTGCTTTAAAAATTTCCCTATTCGCGTTATAGGAACCAAACATAACTCCAAAGTACGCCCTTGTTTAAGTCTTTTTCTATATATCTGAATAAACTTTTTGCTATCCTCAGAAACAGTGCTCATGATATAGCCTCCTTAACCTTTTATTCTAATGGTGGATGAAATTTAAATTAACATAATCTTTTTTATACGCACTAAAAGAAGAAGCCCTATAACTATCATAAGGCTTCTTCTTTTAGCTTTAACTATTACAACCAGTCCGTTATATAAGTAACTCAAAACTTAACAAAATAAAGATATTCCTTTTTTCTTTGGAAGGAATTATAATAGGAAAATCTGAAAGAAAAGGAAATAAGTTATGGTAGAAGTATTTTGGTACGTTTATTTAGGTTTATTAGGAACTGCAGCAATTGGTTTTTTAATTAAAGGAGAAAAAACGATCTTCTATATAGTTGATTTCATTATCTCTATCTTCACTTGGTTTGGGCTTTTTGGATATGTCACTCATACAATCATGTTTACACCACTTGTATGGCAAATTGTATTTGTTGGAGGTCTCATTTGGGATATTGTATTTAGCCTTATTAAGGGAGTAAAGAATGAAGAGCTTGAAGGGATACCTACATACATTCGATTTATTCTTATGTTAGTCACTACTCTTATCCTGCTTGGTCCTTTGTATTATGGGCTGTTTAATTATGCGTTCTAAGAAGTGAGAGTACCTAAATAAAAAAAGGATTACCTTATACTCCGATAGGTAATCCTTTTTTTATTAAATTTATTGATGTCGAAGGTTATTAATCTCCTCTTGGGTAAGACCTGTAAGATCACTTATGGTTTGATTGTCTATGCCCTTTTGAATCATACCTAGAGCCATATTTTTAATGGTTTCCTTTCTTCCTTTTTCTTCCCCTCTACTTTCAGCTCGTTTTAAGGCAGATTTTTCATCCAATAAAGCCTTTCTTCTTGCTTCATAAGCTAGTAAAACTTCTGGATCTTGACTCACACGTTCCCATTCATCTATTGCTTTTTTTAATACTTGATCTTCTTGCATCGCAATCTCCTCCAGTACTTGAGTGATTTCTTCATCTTCCGATGCTTCAAGTAATAATAACCATCTTACTAATTGATCTTCTCTCGGATCGACTTCTTTTCTACGCCACTTAATAAGTAGTTTGGGAAGTTCCATAAAATGAATTTCTAACATATCTGTTAATAATAACTTTTCTTCTCTTTCGTATAATTGGAAGACAGAATGATAGTGGTTGATATGGGATAAGTAACGGAAGTTTACAATATTAATGGTAATCGTTTGGCATAACTCCCCATAGTCCATTCCTTCCTTCATTTGACTGCTATACATCTTAGACCAATAGTAAAGCGTTCTTTTTTCCATATCATGTTTATTATTAAGTTGAATTTCAATGTTTATACGAGTTCCATCTTCTAATTGAGCATGAACATCTAGGATGGATCGTTTATCTTCTTGGTATTCCTTATTAAAATGTGGATCTAATAAGTGAACGGTCGTAATTTTCTTTTCCTCTGGTAGACGTAGAGCTGCATTTAAAAAAGCAGCTAAGATGGATTCATTTCCATGCGTTCCAAAAAGAGATTTAAAGGCAAAATCGACACGTAAATCTAATCGTTTTGTCATTATATCCTCCATGATTATTTCTTTTCCTCTAGTATAACATGAGTTGTACTTTTTCCTCTTAAGTATACTTTTAAGGATACTTTGTTTTTGTTCCAAATAATAGGGATGACTCTTTTATTGTACTTAGGATAACTTCTCCTATTTATATTTCTCGGTTTATTATGACAGCGATAAAGGGTAAAGACGAATAGAATATTTTTCATTTATAATAAAGAACAATCTTAATGATCTTATTGAAAGTTCATCAGAGAAAGTGAAGGTTTTTTATGAAGAAAAATTTAAAATTACAGCGACGGATTACCTATTGTCCACGTGTTAATCGTTCTGTCAATCATGACATTTCTTATATTCATTCAAATGGACAAAGTGAAATAATTGCTACTTGTACAGGTATTGAGGATAAATGTTATGACTGTTTTACCCTGGAGACATATAAATAATCATAAAAACTTATCTTATAGTACAGGATAAGTTTTTTAGTTAACATAATCCTCGCTATAGTAAGTTAAAAGTATTCAGTTTCTTGTTCAATTAAAGCACCTTACTTATTGAATAAGAATAAGTATCTTACCCTTCATCTATTAGCTTTCTTACTTCTTTGAGACTGGTGACAAATAAATGAAAAAAGCATCCCCTCTACCATTTGGGAATGCTTTTCTATTTAAAACAGATAACTGATTAATAACCCTGTTGATAACAGGAAGGCAAAAATCGTATTTGTTATCGCTGTTGATTTCATTGCTACACGCATATATTGAGGTTCTTTTGCTCCCTTTCGAAAACCTTGAATTGCAGAAATTGGCATCTTCAAACCCAAGAACATAACCAATGCCCAAGGGCTTACATACCCCATCAATACAATTGCCACAATCCACAAATAGGAAATTAGGAAGGAAATAGCTAGAGCTGTCACTGCTTTCTCTCGCCCAAGGAGGATAGCCAAAGTTTTTCTTCCACCTTTAATATCTTCATCAATATCTCGGATGTTATTAGACATGTTGATTGCCCCTACTAAAATCCCAATCGGAATGGAAATCAATATACTTTCAACTGTTAACATATGGGTTTGAATAAAGAAAGCAATTAATACAAAGCCCGTCCCCATTGACAATCCAGAAAGTAGCTCTCCAAGTGGCGTATACGCAATTGGTAATGGACCGCCTGTATATAAATAGCCAACTGCCATCCCGAATAAACCGATGACCACCAACCACCAGCTACTATTCATGCAAATATACACACCGATAAATGCTGCCAAAATATATAATAAAATAGCAACTGTTAAAACGTTTTTTGGCTTCAATCCATGACGAACGATTCCACCACCAATTCCAACAGAATCAGCAGTATCTAATCCACGTTTAAAATCATAATATTCATTAAATAAATTCGTTGCGATTTGTAATGCTAAACATGCCAGCATCATAGCAATAAACAAAAGCCAATTAATCTTGGTTTCATAAAGTGCTGCAACTGTCCCTAATACAACAGGAGCAAATGTTGCTGTTAATGTATGAGGTCGCGTCATTTTCCACATTAATTTAGCAGAACTGATTTCTCCTTTTTCATTCTCCATAAATCTTTCCATCTCCCTGCATTTTCAGTATTACATCACTAGAAGTATTCTTTCTATCTACTTCCTGTTTCCATGATACATTATATC
Source organism: Priestia filamentosa (assembly GCF_900177535.1). NCBI lineage: Bacteria > Bacillati > Bacillota > Bacilli > Caryophanales > Bacillaceae > Priestia > Priestia filamentosa. The sequence continues at coordinate 30,485 of NZ_FXAJ01000014.1, read as the reverse complement.
AAGTCAATGCTTATCCTGACATAATTTAATATTAGAAAAGTAAAAAACATACATCAAAATTGAACTATCCTACGCTTTTAGTTGTAGAAAAAATCAGGCATATCCTATACATTTCTAGTTTACATAATGAGTGTTATCAGAAATAAAACTAGTACAAGAACCGTATTTGCGTTGCAAATACGGTTCTTGAAAATGAATGCTTCGCATCATTTTAAGGACGAACAAGATGAAAGAAAAAGCCCCCTCTTGAATTACATTAATCGAAGGTGTAGTTGTCAGATTCAACAACTACTAGGGGTAGAACCAACAATCGTGATACGAAGCGCAATGTATCTAAATAACAGAAAAAGAACTGACCCATGCTTAAGAATTGGTTCTTTTTATTTGAAAGATTCATTATAGAGCCAGTCAATGATCCAGAGATCCATAGAAAACTCACTGTATGGAAAACCTAAGTATTATTCAACAATCGCGCTCTATAGCTGAATAAGATATTAGTTTATGTCTATGCAAGGGACTTCACAGAGACGACCCAGTTTTTCTTGTTTCACAGGAATGTTCCACGAAATCTAGCGTTTTGAGGCCAAAAGCAGGGGGAGGCGTGAAGACATCCTTCAGTATTCGACAATTAAATATATTTTCTGAATAATATGGACTTTCGGAATTTTAAAGGTTATAATAACTAACAATTTATCACAAGATTATTCAAATAAAGGGGATGAAATGGGAAGAAACAATAAAAAAATCTATGAAAATTAAAAATGACTAAAAAGATTGGAGAACGAACAGCAATGAATTTAGTAAATCAAATCAGTACATTGGCGAATAAGTACTTCAGTGTTATATCCATTCTATTTGCCATCGCAGCGTTTAGTTGGCCTGAACAGTTTGTCTGGTTAGGGTCTTACATTACCACTCTACTCATGATTGTCATGTTTGGTGTAGGAATGACATTAAAACCAGTTGATTTTAAGATGGTTCTTACGAATCCAAAGCCTGTCGTTGTTGGCGTGTTAGCACAATTTACGATTATGCCTTTGCTCGCATTAGGCATCGCCATCTTGTTAAATCTTCCACCGGAATTGGCTGCGGGGATTATTTTAGTTGGATGTGTCCCTGGTGGTACATCATCAAATGTTATGGTCTATCTTGCGAAAGGAAATACGGCGCTGTCAATTGCAATGACATCCTTATCGACCATGTTGGCGCCAATTCTTACGCCAACGCTTCTCTATTTCCTAGCCGGACAGTGGATGCCAGTTGATCCAATGGGAATGTTTGTATCTATTCTTAAAGTAATTATCCTTCCCATTGCCTTAGGATTCGTAATTCAGAAAATTATTCCAAATATCGTCGAAAAGGGTGGCGCACTCCTACCGTTAATCTCTGTTATCGCGATTGCTCTTGTTTGTGCGGCAGTTGTCTCTGGGAATAGAGATAATATTGCCTCTTCAGGAATGATTATTTTTGTAAGCGTCCTTTTACATAACATATTGGGATTATTTATTGGCTATTTGGTCGGCATTTTAATGAAGCTAGATACAGAGACAAGAAGAGCTATTTCGATTGAAGTCGGAATTCAAAACGCTGGATTAGGAGTATCGCTTGCCAAGACACACTTCGCTGCTTCTCCGCTCACAGCCTTGCCTGGCGCTGTGGCTGTCACGTTACATGTCATCAACGGATCCATTCTGGCCTCTTATTGGTCGAGAAAGGAAATTGATAAGAAGGAAAGTAGCGTGGGTAAAGATATAAAAATAACGGGGTAAGAGAAAGCTTTGGTCATCCATCCTCTCTATACGATTTTTTAGTTGTATATCATATAAAAACTTAGTTAAGACAACCCATTTTAGAGGAAGTGGAGGAGTTTTAGACCCCTTGTCCCGCAAGGAATCTGAAACTTCTCTTTTTTCTCTTTTATGCAGTATTTTATACATTATGGAGCTGGCAAGCTTTCTTTCCTGGCTCCACATAAAAAGAGTACATCAAAACTGGAGAGTTGATGCACTCCATAAATCTAGAGATGACCTGCCTTTGTTCTAAAGGTTTTGTCCCAGAACCAAATAGTTGATTTTATCATCCTAAACTGTCAAGCTTAACGAAGAACAAAATCTTAGAGGAAAGAATAATATAGGTGACAAGCATGATTGAAATAAAAACGTCTACGCTAAGCGATGGAGAATTCAATAGAGGTGTATTCGCTAAGCAAGATATCAAGAAAGGGACGCTTCTTCATGAAGCACCTGTCATCCCTTATCCTAATAAAGAGCATGAACACATTGAGAAGACAGTACTGGCGGACTATGCTTTTGAATACGGTATAAATCATACAGCAATTCTTTTAGGCTATGGTATGCTGTTTAATCATTCGTATACCCCCAATGCTACTTATAAAATTAATTTTGACAATCATACCTTTGATTTTTATGCTTATACGGATATCCAAGCAGGAGAAGAGATTCTTATCAACTATAATGGAGATGTAGATAATCAAGAGCTCCTTTGGTTTGATCGTGAAGGTGAGAACGAGTAGAAGTAAAAAAGTAAGCCCATCGATTTTCGATGGGCTTACTTTTTTATCTTAAGAGATCTACAATTCAATCAAATAAATTAAAAAATGAGTAATTATTCTTCTTTTTCCTTCTGATAGAGAACAAAAATAGACTCTTTAATAATGTACAGGAACACGTTCTAACTTCTTTTTCTTAGCTACAAAATAACGACTATAACTATCTAAGAGTTCATGGGTTTCCGGATCAATAATAATCGGTTTATCTACCGTTCCATTCTTCTCAATGCTTTCTTCTACTGCCTTTTGTTTCGCTATTCCTGGTGTAAATTGAAGAAAAGATTCTGGGATCTTAATTTCCTCTAAAGACATCCAGTCTCTTGTCCCTTTAGGCACAAGAATCTGCTTTTTCTCTTTCCCTTGCCTATCTTCTTCTTGAGGTTTATTTTCCTCTTGTTTTTTAGCCCTTGAACCCTTTTTCGGTGTTTGTTTCGGTTGTGTCTTCTCTTTTCCTTTATCCTCTATTTCCTGTATCTGCATACAGATGACACCAATCTCACCTGTGCATTGCTCAAACGGAATATCCAGACAAGGCTCTCCTTGGACAAGGAGACGGCGTTGGGAAAATTCCTCTTGGGTTATGTTTAATTTGTTAAATTGTTTTTGACTTAGCACAACGGTATAGGTAATTGCATTACTTTTAAAAGGAATACCTTTAGGCGCATTAGGGCTTCCCTTTTCCTCCATATCAAAAGCTAGGTACTTACCATAGTCTTGAATGGAGCTAGTCGGACGGCCAGTTACACTAATTTTGTGAGCCATCGTTCTCCCTCCTTCTCTCTCTATCTTTCTAGTATATATACCCTTATATAGGATTGAACAGAGGTGGAATCCAAAAACAACGGAAAAATTTATTTTTTCACCATTTTGTTAAATTACTGTTAATATTTGCTACAATAAAATTATCATATGGAAAAAGGGGTTTTTGAATTGAAAAGTACAGGTGTTGTGAGGAAAGTGGATCAATTAGGTCGTGTAGTCTTACCAAAGGAACTAAGAAAAAACTTTGCTATTGAAAAGAATGATCCTTTAGAAATCTTTGTAGATGAGAATCAAATTATCTTAAGAAAATATCAGTATCATAAAGCATGTATGATTACAGGAAAAATATCAGAAGACAATATGGTTTTAGCAAATGGAAAAGTAGTACTCAGCAAAGAGGGAATGGAGATTCTTTCTAAAGAAATAGGAAAAATTGATGTTTACGTCTAAAAAATGAATGATAAGTATAAGTAAGTAGATATAGATGTGATGACAGGCCCGGGTTTTGCGGCATCTTTTGTTTCGTGAATATCAGCAAAATTCAGGCCTCTTTTAATACAAGGTGTGTATTGCTTATATCTCTATCCTAAATGAAAGCTTTGTTAGGTAATTTATCTTTTTTCTTTCCTTTTTTTATTATCAAAAAATCCAAATACAACAGCTAATGAAATAATTATGGCAACCCACGATGACCAATTCATTTTATCACCTCTCTCACCCTTAATTTTACTAATTTGCCGATTTAGTCGAATAACAATAGCCTTAATACTAATACGTTCTCAATGAGTTATAGGTTTCACCCACTTGTAATACATAACGTTATGCATTTATTTCATATTAAAAGAATGCAAAGTAGCACAAAACTTCGAACAAATGATCATAATAAGAGATAATATACAATGAAAACTTGCATTAAATGCAACACCGAACTTACGAAAGCTTATATTTCTGGAATTCAAGGTAAATTTGAGATAAACAAAAAACCAAGAGGTTTATTTAAAGATAGTCCCATTTACAGCAAAGTGTCTTCTTATGTTTGTTCTACATGTGGATACTTAGAATTTTATGTAGATCAACCCGAGAAGTTCAAATGATGAAAAAGCTCTTAACTAAATAGGGCTCTAATTAAAATAAAGCGTATAGGAACTCATTTAATCCTCTCTTTTTCACGAAATAAATAATATCCTAAAGGTAGCAAGATTTAAATCGTAAACAGTCATAAAAAATAAAGGGTGACACATATCGTAGATGTACAATATGCGTCACCCTTTTACTATTGGTTTATAAAAAATCTGATTATTATTCTTCCTATGTTGCTCCACAATCACGCCCTATTGTGGTATTAATGCTCTGGCAATGTAGTAATAATCGGTCCTTCCTTCGTAAGAATAATCGTATGTTCGTATTGAGCCACAAAGCTTTCATCGGTTAGGAGGGTCCATCCATCTTCAGATTGGAAAACTTCCTCTTCAAATGTAGAGATAAAAGGTTCAAAGGCAATGACCATACCATCTTTTAGAATTTCGTCATCCTCGTGAGAGTAATAATTGAAAATATGTTCTGGTTCCTCATGAATGGAACGCCCAATGCCGTGGCCAGTCAAATTTTTTATGACGGTTAAGCCATGCCTTTTCGCTACATTATGTGCAGCTTTGCCGAGCGCGCTTTTTCTCGAACCTGGTTTTGCCTTCTTAAGTCCAGCATCGAATGCCTCTTTAGCAACGTCACATATCTTCTGTAGAATGATCTCTCCCTTCCCCACTACAATAGAAATACCGGTATCTGCGAAATAACCATTTTTCGAACCTGAAACATCAATATTAACAAGGTCCCCTTCTTGAATAGTCTGGTCCCCAGGGATCCCGTGTGCTACTTCTTCATTTATGCTGATACATGTATATCCAGGAAAATCATATTCTCCTTTTGGTGCAGATTGAGCTCCTGCTTTTTTAAACATCTCTCCCGCAATTTCATCGAGTTCTTTTGTAGTCATTCCAGGTTTAGCACAACGGACTAATTCATCTCGAATCGATCCGCAAATCTTACCAATCTCTTTTAATCCATTATAATCCTCTTCAGTTTTTGCAATCATTGTATATCCTCACTTTTTAAATTATTCTATGATCAATAATCAGTATTCCATTTAGATTCTAGTATAAACGAAACGATTTTTTCTTCAACGAAAGGTTCGTTGAAAGAATAAGCAATCAGAAGAATATCGTTCTCAATTCCTAAATTTTTTTATATGCCTCTCCATAAAATTCAAACACTTTCACCTCATGTTAATATTTTATTAATAAGGTTTTCCAAGTGAAGGTCTCGTTCAGTCTGTTCTCAAAAAAAGACCAGCGTTTCAAGCTGACCTTTTAAACACTCTTGTCGTAAAATCCCTTTTTTTTCGCTATTTCACCCATTTTTTTCACGGCAATTGGATTTACTTTTCTTACTTTAATCTTCTTTTCATTCATCCTTTCTCTAAATGAAGTTCACTACATTTTGAAAATCTGAAGAAGAAGAAGAGCATAAGGGGTTTTTGCCCCCACGGACCGTGTGGGGTTAGGCAAAGCCTAACAAAACCGTGGGTACAAAGAAACGGCCGAAGTGTTGACCTACTGCCGATATACTGTTGATATAGTGTTGATATAAAAAATCCGTAGTGTTGATATACGGTCGACCTCACCTTTTTCAAATTTAGTGAAAATCTTGCTCTTTTTCTTTCAACTTTTTGAGCTTTTCTTTTAACATTTTCTTCTCATCTTTATAGAGACTAATGCTCTCTTCTTTCATCCGAATCTCATCTTCTTTTAGTGAAATTTGAGCTTCCGTTTCAGCTTTTTCTGTCTCAATTTGATACTCCATATCAGCTTTTAGTTCACCAATTTCTTTTCTTAAAGCTCTCTGATTTTCCACCTCAACTCCAATCCCTTTTTCATAGGATTTCATTTTCTTTTTGCTGAATGTCTACCACTAATAATCTGTAGGGTTGCATATCCCTAGATGACTTTTCAGGACTTGTAGGCGTTTTAGTTTAATTCAAAGAGATAGTCTGAACGAGTTCATCTTCTGGCTCTTCTTCCTCAGTTTTTTCTTCACTTCCCTTTACATCTACATTTTCTTCTTTCCCTGGCTTTTGATAAAAATCAAATGCTAAGACCTTCTAATTTAAAGATAATTGTTCCACTCTTATCACATACCTAATACAAAACTTTAATTTATAGGTTTATCCTTGAATGGCTTTTTTCTAGACTTTAAAAGGAAACTATTCATCATTTTACATCCAACTTTTTCATCTTATCCCCTTATAAAAATAACCCTTACACCATGTGAGAGTTATACTCTATTCCCTAAAAAACATCAAAAAATCGATTTCGGATTAACCTCTTGATAATTGATTTTACTTTTGGATTCTGGTTTATTCGGTTCTTCACTCATATGATGTTCATCTTGTACACAGGAAGGTGGTTTCTCAGAGGCGCACGAATCTTTTTCTGGAGATCCTCATGAAAGAATACTCTCTTTGACCATTAGAGTATCTTTTCCTCTAAGGACCTTTAAAATGAACATATCTCGATTCATTTCTTTATAGACATGATGATTTAAAACGCTCTACGTCCCATATAGTTCAATCATATGGGACACAATCTTATGTAAAGAAAGCGCAATGTTATCTTGATTTTCAAACCATTCATAAAACTCATCAGTTCCTTCATATTCCTCTGTAAATAGCATGTTGCGATTTAACATATCTAATCTTTTCACGTTCATATCGACTGCATATTGCTCTGGAAGCCGAAGAGCTGTCGCATCTACAGAATCCGCAAATTCTTTCAGCTATTTATGCATATCCTCTTTAAATTCAATGGATCCTCCACTGTAGCAAGCTGGATATTCTGGTTCCCTGTATAAAGCCATTGTATACTTACATTCTACATCTTCCAAGATAAAATCAACTTGATTATTATGTGCTTTACGTAGGTAACGAACGCCTAAATCATGATCTTTTGAATACTCATCTGGTCGTTCAATATACTTGGCAAACTGTTGCCGGTTTATGTTTAGACCTTTACGTTCTTTCTTCATTAGTTAGATGGCTCCTTCAACGGCATAGCCTCCTCCACGTCATTTTCTTGTATACTGCTCTGGTTGAGTATTTACACCAACAGGGTAAATGTAGTACTCGGTTGTACCACTTCCCATATCGATATGCATAATCTTGGAGGTCGTGAAATGCAAAACACCCATTTTCTTCATTCCATACTCTTTGCAAAACTCTTTAAACATATCATTTGGTCTTTCAAAAATCGCATATAACGCCGGAATACTTTCTTTTGTAATCTTTACTTGTGAGATAGTTTAATTCTACGGTTATCTGTTCTTGACCAACATACATCATCAATACATGAAAAGTACTCATAAAACGGTCTTCTAATCGTTTTGTTATTTCCAATTATGTTGGCTAGCCGGAATCGCCCTACTCATGCATACTTCTACTTTTAGTGTTTGTGGAGGTTCCCTATCTTCTTCATATTGTTTCTGCACAGTTCTTCCTGCTACATAGCCTTTAATGTATTAATTAAAGGTAAATCGCTGCTATGTTTCTCATGAACCGCAATATTCATGTTGCTTATGCCTTCCGTGGTTTGATTTGCTAGTTATTCAATCATATATAGCCATTACGATGAATAGATGAGCTTGAAATATGTACAACTAATTAGTCAATAAGATTCGTTACGTTTTTTTTATATCATTTTCGTGAACCGAAGGTTTTCGGTTAATTCGTTTGTAAGCACTTGGAACTTTCACTCCCTCTTTCATACCTGGTTCAAGATCCTTCATCTTATCGTTTCTAACATCATTTGCAAGGGTCAATTTCATTATTACCCCCACTCTCTTTTCAAATATTTTAGCTAGATTTTAATATATTATATCTTTAGTTAAATTTTTATATATTTACTAAACCAAAATTATATAAAAAGGCTCTTAACCTATCTTTTTCTAACTACAATTGAACCTATCGATAAATTATGTATATAATATAAATAATTTACGTATAAAAAAGATTAAAAAATGAAGTTATTTTCACAAATAAGTGAAAATAAGTATGTTTTATATAATTATTATATAAATTACCATTATTTAAAACATAAATAAAAGAAACAAAGTAATCAGTCATTTTAAAATCTGCATTTTTAGATTACCTTGAGGAAAAAGCCTACTAATTGAATTTTTAGGATAAAATAAAAAAATTTAATGTTGTTATGATATCTAGAATAGGATACGAACATGTTCTAGAATAAAGTAATGACGCTTTATTATTAATAGAAAAGAAGCAAAAACCTTAATTATTCTAATATCCTCAAAACACACGGCTTAACCCCAAAGGAAAATCGTTAACATTTTATAAGATTCGAGAACAACTTCAGATCCTTTTTAGACCAGGAATATTATATTATTACCAATAAAAAATTTTGTTTTCCATGAAAAAATATTAACGAAAATACCTTTAAACTCTTTATTATCAAGTGTTTAAGAGCATTGGAGAACAACCCTTGTTCTCATCAAGAACAACAATAGATGCGCTTATTCCATTACAGCGTTTCCGGTAAGAGAACAACCTCGCGAACAAGAGTGTGAGTGAATAAATCGTAATATTATTTATTTAAAAATTAGAGTAAGTGAATAAGAAGGAGAATATAGTTTGAAGTAGAACTATTTGTTAAAATAAGAAATGTGGTAGTATTAGTGAGATTGAGAATAACATCGGAATAGGTTTCAGAATAGGATAAACAAATTTCATTCTTAATAGGAAAAGAATGATAAATTTAAATTAACTGAAATTTATCCTATGAGATACGACCCAACCCTAAAGGTAAATCATTATCATCTAATAAGGAACGAGAACAACTTTAAAAGCTTTGCAAACAAAAATATAATCTTATTGCAAACAAGGTAGATTTTATTCTCTACAAAAAAGAATTAATGAAAACATCTACAAATTAAGTATTACCAATGATTCTAGAAAACAGAGAACAAGCCTTGTTCTTAACGAGAACAAGGACGAACTCTATTATTTTATTGCATTGTTTCTAGAGCGAGAACAACTTAGCGAACAAGAGTGTGAATTAATTACTTTACTATGGAAGGTGAAAAAATGGCAGAACAGGAGAATGAATTTGTATTTTTGGGTGGGGAAGTTTCTAAGAACCTTGGTATTCCTCGTAGTTCTTTAACGAAATATTGCTTGGCTTTAGAAGAAAAAGGATATCATTTTATAAGATATGAGAACAACTCGAGAGCCTTTACAAACAAAGATATAATCTTATTACAAAGAATGAAAGACTTAGTTCGCGAGAAAAAAATGACAATGGAAACATCGGCTCAAGTAGTTTTATCAAAGCTTCCAGAAGATGAGAAAACCGGTACCGGTCTTAACGGTAATAAATATAAAACCGATCGATCAAATGAGATAGTTGTCGCACAAGAACAGGGAAGGGAACAAGAGAACAAGGCGATGACTTTGATTATGAAGAAACTAGAACAGTTTAACGATGTTATGGATCGGTTAGACTTAATGGAAGAGGAACTTAAGGAAATAAAATCACAAAATGAACTCTTACAAAAACAAAATGAGCAGCTTCAAACAAACGTAGAAGCGAATTCGTCAAAAAGAGATGAGAAACTTGTATCATTAATGCGTGAGGTTCAAGAAACTAGAAAGATGATTGCAACTGCTAAAGAAAAGAAGTGGTGGAAATTCTGGTAAATACATAAATAGGGGGGATTCCTCATTTTCTTTTACTTTTCTCTTTTTAAAATAAAGTGAGTTTTCTTTTGAGAATCTACTAGATTGTTATACATGATTTATTGGTTTGGATTTGAGGAGTAACATAATAAAAACTCTTATAACCATAGATTTCTATTTAATTACATCCCAAGTGATTCTGCTATAACTTCAGATAAATTAGGAAACCCTTTTATAGAATAGCTTTTTACTATTCCTACAACAGATGATTAAAAGAAAGAATAAACACGAAAAAATTATAGCAAAGAGAACGAAACAACCTTATTTATTAAAATCTATAGCAACAATTCAAGAAAAATAGACAAGTTCAAACATTCCAGAGCTTTTTTATATAAAAAATATTACATGAATATTTTACATGAATTCTAAGGAGTCAATTTTATGACTCCTTACTCTTTAAAAGTTTCCTACCAAGTGAATACATAACTTCAAAAATTCCAATCACCGAAATAGCCTTCATTTTCGCCATTTCTTCATTTTTACCACTAATAATCCTAGTAATTTAATAACCCTTACTCGGCAATAGTTACGCATAGTGTGCCAAAATAGCCTTCATTTTCGCTATTTCTTCTTCTTCAGATACTACAGATACAGACTCTTCGCTTTCTGTTCCATTTTTATCCTCTTGTTTTTCTTGGAACCAATCCGGCAACATTTCTTTACGCACGATTTTACGTGGAGGTACAACTACAAACTTTTCCTCATTTTCTTTATTTTCTGTTTGGGCAAGATCGTTAAACTTGTTTAAAGCAATGCGGTATACCAACTTACATTGCTCTTCAAAGCTCATAGAACGCGTTTTTATGTATGTAAATAAAGCATGAATAGATTCATAAGCAATTGAGTGAATATCCTTTTTAGAAAGAGTGATAGATACAGACTGACATATTTTTTGAGAAGCTACACGTACACGTACATAAAGATCTTTTAAAGAGTCTTTAAACACATCTTTAAAGGTTTGATTAATCAGTTTTGGAACTCCCTTGATAAAAGGAATCTTTTTGTACATAAAATGATTTTTAATATAATTATTAGGTAAAGAATAGGTAGAAACTTTTTTCGACCCTTCATCCTTACTCTCACAAGGGATTTCAGTATTTTCTGCTTGGACATCAGCTTGGACATCAAAGCCAAAATACGTCTTCCAATGGGCGAAATAAGGGTGGTTCACAAAGAAATAAACGGCAGCGCCTCGACCATTATGTTTAGAAGAAGAACGATGAGCCTTCACGATCTTTCCAGCTTCCTCTAATGTTTTCATGATACGACGGATTGTACGAGCAGAAATAGCATGTTTCTCAGCAAAATAAGTATCTTTCGCATAAACAAAGCCTTTATCTGTTGCTAGAAAGCAAATCATATCAATGGCGTTACGTGTTTCTGGTTTTAAACGAGCATATGAATCTCCAAATACAGACTCTACCATACTTAATAATTTATACTTCATTTGTTTCTGTTCATTTTGGGTTTTCGTATAAGATTCATAGTTTTGCATACGGGCAAAATCATCACTAAAGATTAACATGTTTTTTCTCTCCTCTTTTCCTGCGGAAAAAGAAAAAGGGCGTGTTTACCGTTTTGAAATGCGGTAAACACGCCCTTTGAGAAAAGAGAATACAATAAACCCTTGCAATAGTTAAAGTTTTGCTGTAAAATGCAGATAGAAACTTTAACTACGTTAATAAAGGTTTAAGGCAGGTGTTTACCGTGGTGTAGCACGGTGGACCGTCGTAGGATGCGACCAACATCACTGCGATTGTCTTGAGCCTTTTTTTAGTTTTCCGAACTGTCTAATTGCTGTTATTATAGCAAACTCTACCAATGTGCACAATGTATATTCGACCTATTTTTATAGATTTCGCTTAAATGAGGTATTATTTTTTTGTTTAAATATTATCTTTTAGAACATGGTTCTAAAAGATAAATTGACTCTCATAAGGTCTGCCTGGTTACCCTTTGTCCATATTAGAATCTATACCGTTTATAAATTTATAAAAAATAATTTTCAAAATCCTCTGTCGTTAAAATTTCTGCATTGACTTTATATTCCTGACACCAGCTTAGAATCCTTTCTTTTCTCACTGAAGTGGTCGTATAAAAGATGAGTAAAGCTTGTTGGTGGCCTAAAGCGTGAAAGAGGGAACGATACAGTTTAATTTTCTTTTTATTTTCGAGCATCTTCTGTTTGAGATCCACTTCCACAAAGCAAATAACACCGTGAAGGGAAAAGCGAGCATCACTAATGAGCTTATAGGTTTCGCCCTGAATCCTCCATTCATTCGGTCGTTCCACTTTCCAATCCTTCGGACACCCGTAATACAAGTAAATATCATTTCGTCTCACTTTATGCTCTAACTGTGTTAAATGAGGTTTGTTCTTCTCTGAACCAATGTGTTGTCGACCTTTTTTAGACAAATAATAGACATTTTCATAGAGACGCTTGTGATTTAAAAAGGGGCCCATATTATACAGAACGCGGTTTGCGTTTCGGACGCTCTTTAACTGGAAGAGATACTGCAATTGAGATCGACTCATACATTCCAACTTATCCAAGGCGTACATAATCTTCTCCTGTCTCGTTTGGCACAACTGTTTGTTTTGCAACTTCATAGCCTCCAATCCGTTTCCATATCTCCTCATGAGTGAGGTAGGGGACTTGCACTTCTTTCACTTCATGCGTTTTAATCAACGCACGCCCTTTAATATCCGAAGGTAAAGTTTCGGCTCCATAAGCATCAAGGGCTACCTTGGACGCATAATCACTGCCCAGCCGAAAACTCACCTTTAAATCTGCATTTTGCTTGATGGAGCCATTCAATACATTCGAGGTAGGGTATTGGGTGCCATACACCAATCGAACGCCCAGAGCGCCTCCTAGGCGGGCAATTTCACTAAGGATCGATTGACACTGCGCTAACGTCTTCTTTTCTTCTTTCTCCATAAATTTTTCAGGCGTGAGTTGGGCGGCTTCATCAATGAAAACAAACAGACGTTGGGAGAGGGGAGTGTCTACAATATTAGACCATCCTTGACGCTTAAAATGCTCCATTCGTTCCTTCATGTCTTTCTGGACCTGTTTCAAGGCGTACAAGGCCTCTATGGGATTACTGGCTATACGTTTGACTTGTTGAAGGTTTTGATACCGATCAAACTCTAATCCACCTTTTAAATCGATGATGATGAATTGAGCGTCCCATGGATGATGCTCAATCAGATAGGTCATCATGACTTTCATCATCACCGTTTTTCCAAAGCGAGTCGTCCCCGAGATGGTGGTATGCGGCGTATGGTCAAAATGGTGGAAATGCCACCCCTGATGATTTTTCCCTAATGGGACCATCCATCCCTTACGAGAGGGGACGTCTTGGTAAGAAACGTACGAAGGCATTTTATGCTTTGAAATTTCAATGATAAGCCATTTCTTAAAGGATACGTTCACCTCCTGATCTAAGGTGACGGATAAAATCTGTTGTAACGTTCGCAAGGTTTTTTCTTCTAAAGCTAAAGGTGTGCGATAAATGAGCTTAATTCTTTTCGTACTTTTATACTCCCGAACAAGCTGAGGATATCGGTTGTTTTTACCGTCTTTCACATGGATATGGTAGTGCTCAAAGGTCTGTTGAACGATACGATGTTCCTCACTCGATGTATTCCTTCCCAACCATAAGGCTGCGGCACTTGTTAAAACCGGAATCGCCATGAGTTCCCACATGATTCTTCCTCCTTCTTTTTATCTTCTTTAGATAGTTCCTTACAAAAGGAAGCTTCCAAATGTTGTTCTGATCATCATAAACCTATTCCTTGTTCCCTTCCAGCCTGGTCGGAACCCTGGTCATAAGAAGGGAAGGAAAGAAGACAAGGTATATAAAAAATAGAGCAAGCTCCCCAAGATACCAACATTCATTCCAACCTGCATGATGACTCTTACTTTTTCTTTATCGACCCATCCTTTTCTCTCTGCATAGATCACCGTGAATAACACCAGGCTTGTTCCTAGGACTGTAACCATTTGAACGCCTCCTAAGTTGGTATAGTGGAGTGTATGTGGCATGGCTTGTTCAACTTACCTTGTCTAATGGAAAAATTCTGCTAACCCCAAAAAGTTTATGTATGAACTCCTAAAAAATTGGGCATAGATGGGAATATGAAAACATAAGATAGAGGTGTAAGTGATGGGAAGCAAGAGACATAGATTAAAAAATTGGTTAGTGGTAGAAGGTCGGTCACAAGAATGGCTAGCCAAAAACTCTAAAGTTTCAAGGCATACAATTAGTGAGATCTGTACAGGGAAACGTAATCCCAGTGTTCCTACAATCAAAAAAATTATGTCGGCTATTAAAAGGGTAAATAAGAATGCAAAGGCAGAAGACTTTTTTGATATCTAGAATTATAGATTGGAATATTGTCGTGAAAAAGCGAATAGTTATATGTCATAAATATACTTAAGACCGCCTTATACACTAATGCATACTGGGCGGTCTTTGTTATGGATATACTTATAATTTTAAAAAGCTTGAGGGCTTATTGCTTATTATTCGAATGATAATAATATTGCAATGTTCAGAATATTTAATAATTTTATTGACAAATAATGATATTAAAACTATATTGAATAATATAGGAGCCCAAACGTTCAGAAAGAGGATGAACGGAATTATTTCTATTATCCAAAAAAGGAAGGATATTATTTTTACCAGAAGTTTTATTTCGTTTTTTGATAGTTCCCTATAAAAAAATGAACGCGTGTACATTTGGATATTGATGAACATCATCGAAGGTGTACTAGAATTTATTTTTGTTATAAAAAGCTCATTTTTTGTTTGCAATTCCTTATAAAAACCCAAAAATGAACGCGCGTACATTTGGATATTGACGAACATCATCGAAGGTGTACTAGAGTTTATTTTTGTTATAAAAAGTTCATTTTTTGTTTGTAATTCCTTACAAAAACCCAAAAATGAACGCGCGTACATTAAGGGGGTATAAGAATGGTCAAAAGAAAGGATGTTGCAAAGCTAGCTGGTGTTTCAGAGGCAACTGTCTCAAGAGTATTTAATAATGTTGGTCCTCTTCGAAAGAAAACCATCCAAAAGGTGAGACAGGCAGCGGAAGAATTGGGTTATCGTCCAAATGCTATTGCTCAGAGTTTTGCAACGGGAAAGGCCCGTAACATTGGTGTTGTCGTTCCGCATGTGCCTAAAGTGAACGTATTCTCTACCCATTATTTTTCAGAACTATTAAGTGGAATAGGTGCAAAGCTTGGTGAAGTAGGATATGGTTTACTACTTCTGTTTCAACCAGCTGATGCTCCAAAAGATTATGCTGAGCTATTTTTAACCCAAAAGATTGATGGGTGTATTATCCTAGGCTCTAAAAGAACATCTGGTGAAATTGAGGCCCTGCAGAAGCTTCATGATTTTGATTTTCCGTATTGCCTAGTGAATCAAACTTATCCCGAATATCCATTCCATTTCATTGATGCAAATCATTATGAAGGTAGTTATCAAGCCGTAACTTTGCTGATACAGAAAGGCTTTGAAAAAGTTTTATTTTTAAATGGTCCTATGGAATATTCAAATAGTGCTGATCGTTTGGCTGGATATCAAAATGCTTTGTCCAAAGCAGGGATAAGATATGTAAGTGAATGGATTTTTGAAGGTAATTACAGCCGAAAAAGTGGCTTTCAGGCTGCTGAAAAAATGGGAGAGTTCATAACGGATTATCCTGCTGTTTTTGCAGGAAATGACCGAATGGCCATTGGTTTGATACAAGGACTAAGTCAACAAGGTTACCAAGCTGGTAAGGATTATGCTCTTATTGGTTATGATGATTCCGACGTTTCCAAAATGACTACACCTTCGTTGAGTACAGTGAAAGTTCCATTGTTTGATATGGGTTATTTAGCTGCTAAAAGAGTTTTGGAACAAATAAGTTCTGATGAAGTTGGAGAAATAAGGGACAGGCTTTCCGTTTCAGTTATTGAACGGGAATCTTCTAACTTAAAACCAGAGAAAGTGAGGAAACCTCTTGGAAAATATTAAAATTGGGATGGTTGGTTATAAATTTATGGGGAAGGCCCATAGTCATGCCTATCGTGATCTCCCGTTATTTTTCCCGGATACTCTGCGTCCACACATGAAAGTCATTTGTGGACGCAATCAAAACGATGTTGCAAAGGCAGCCACTCAATTCGGCTGGGAGGAATACACGACAGATTGGAAAACTCTCCTACAAAGGGAGGACATTGACTTAATTGATATTAATGCGCCGAGCGATGTACATAAGGAAATCGCCATTGCTGCTGCGCAAGCAGGAAAACATATTTTTTGCGAAAAACCGTTAGCGCTTACACTAAGGGATTCGAGAGATATTCTAGAAGCAGCGGAAATAGCTAGGGTGAAGCATATGATTGGCTTTAATTATCGATTTGCTCCAGCTGTAATGCTTGCTAAGAAGTTAATTGATGAAGGGAGGTTAGGAAAAATCTATCATTTCCGTGCATGGTTTCTTCAAGATTGGCTGGTGGATCCGAATTTCCCGTTAGCTTGGAGACTCCAGAAAGAAATTGCTGGTTCTGGTTCTCATGGGGATTTAGGGGCTCATCTTATTGATATGGCCCATTATTTAATTGGCAATATAACTGAAGTAATTGGTATGAATGAAACCTTTATTAAGGAAAGACCAATTTCAGATAACATGACAGGATTATCAGCAACAAGCAGTGGTCATAGAGGCAAAGGCCCAGTCACCGTTGATGATTCAACCCTTTTCCTAGCCCGTTTTGAAAATGGGGCACTTGGATCTTTTGAGTCTACACGTTTTGCAACAGGACACCGCAGTACGAATTCATTTGAAATAAACGGAAGCAAGGGCAGTGTAATTTTCGATTTTGAACGACTGAACGAATTGAAAGTATACTTCACTGATGACAGAGAGGATGTACAGGGATTCCGTCGGGTATTAGCTACCGATCCTGCTCATGCTTTTGCGGAGGCATGGTGGCCTCCAGGACATACTATTGGTTATGAACACACGTTTATTCATGAAATGGTGGAGCTGATGAATTCTTTCCGTGAGAATCGCCAACCTATTCCTAATTTTAAGGATGGGGTGAAATGTCAGCAAGTGTTAGAAGCGGTAGACTTGTCAATAGAAAATCGGCAATGGATTCATTTATCTGACTTAGATTAAAAGGAGTGTTATATATGAAGAGAAATGCCCTAATTGTATGGGGAGGATGGGATGGTCATCAACCTGACCAAGTAGCAGAAATTTTTCGCGGTATTCTTGAAGAGGAGAATTTTAACGTAGAAGTTTCTAATAACTTGGAATCCTACTCTGACCCTGAAAAACTAAAATCCTTGGATCTGATTGTTCCTCACTGGACAATGGGAGAAATTCCAAAGAAGTATGTGCTTAATGTTTCAGAAGCTGTAATGAGTGGTGTAGGATTGGCCGGATGTCATGGGGGAATGTGTGATTCTTTTCGGAATAATGTAGATTGGCAGTTCATGACGGGTGGGAACTGGGTGGCACATCCCGGAAACGATGGTGTTGAATACATGGTAAATATTAAACACTCATCTAGTCCACTTTTAGATGGTTTTACTGATTTTAAGGTCGTGAGCGAGCAGTATTATCTTCATTTCGATCCTGCTGTTGAAGTATTAGCCACTACACGTTTTCCAATCATTGATGGTCCACATACTTTTAATAAAGCCGTTGATATGCCTGTCGTCTGGACGAAACGCTGGGGATATGGGCGGATATTCTATAGTTCTTTAGGTCACTCGGCGAACATTGTTAATATGCCGGAAGTGTCTCAGATTATGCAACGTGGTTTCTTATATGCTGCAGAAGGAAAGAAACTGGCTCAAAATTTTCCTCCTTTGGACTACGGTACCACAGGTAACGGAAATAGACGTTCTTATAGCGGTATGGGTGATAGCCAATAACTTAATAAATTAGGAGGTTAAATCTATGGAAAAGGTAAATATCGGGATTATTGGATGTGGGTTTATTAGTTCAATTTATATGAAAAATCTTCCTGAATTTGAGAGAATTGAGATTCTTGCGTGTGCAGATCTAGATATACAGCGCGCAAAGGCTCAGGCAGAGAAGTACAATATTCCTAGGGTTTATTCTGTAGAGGAGTTGATTGCAGATCCTGACATTGACTTGGTAATCAATTTAACCATTCCAAAAGCACATGCAGATGTCTGTATTAAGACACTTAATGCTGGAAAACATGTTTATACAGAAAAGCCCCTTGCAGTTACTCTTGAAGAGGGTCAACTCATTCTAGCAACGGCTAAGAAACATAACTTGTTGGTAGGTAGTGCTCCTGATACCTTTTTAGGCGCCGGTATTCAAACTGCTATTCACTTAATAGAACAAGGTGAAATAGGTGTCCCAATTGGAGCATCAGCATTTATGATTAATCGAGGTCATGAGCATTGGCACCCAGATCCAGCCTTCTATTATAAAGTCGGTGGCGGTCCGATGTTTGATATGGGACCTTATTATTTGACCGCATTAATATCTTTGTTGGGGCCTATTAAACGGCTTGCAGGTTCGACTAGAATTAGCTATCCTGAACGGACGATAACGAGTCAACCCAAGGAAGGAACCAAAATTTCCGTTTCTACCCCAACCCACATTTCCGGGATTATAGATTTCGAATCAGGTGCAGTTGGTACAATTACAACGAGTTTTGATGCCTTTGGTGGAACCTCATTGCCCCCAATCGAGATCTATGGTAGTGAAGGAACCCTGTTAGTGCCGGATCCAAATACATTTGGAGGTCCCGTTCGAATTAGGAAAAAGGAAGAAAAGCAATTTACAGATGTACCACTTTCTTATGGCTATTCACAAAACAGTAGAGGTCTTGGTGTAGCAGATATGGCTCAGGCGATCATAGCGGGCAAAGGCTATCGTGCCAACGGTCAATTAGCTTACCATGTATTAGAGTCTATGCACGGTTTTCATAATTCATCAATCGATGGGAAGTATTATCATATGGAGAGCACATGTAGCAGACCAATCCCGTTGCCAATAGAACAAAAACTATTTTAAGAAAATTAAAATAATTTAGTTTAAAAAAGAAGGGGAGAATGAAGCCAGAGGTTAGATGAAAAGAAAGAGGGGTCCATAACTACTAACGTATATAGAACTTTCATCAAGGTTTTCATTTTGTACTTATGTAAAGTTATTACTAATAAGTCTCTGACCGATTTTGCAATCTTATAGGAACATAGAAAGGGAATAGGGAACCGATAAGCTTTTATTAAGCTTATCGGTTCCCTATGACTAGAGCGAATGAAGAAATGTAGGTACAGTAATGCGCAGATACATGCGAGGATATCTTTATCACTAAAATTGCCCCCTGGTGGCTGTGTAGCTTGCCCAAGTTCTGCTCTTGTTTCACACCCAAAAAAAGTTCCGTTAATTTAGGATGTAAGAAAAGATTTTTCACCACATATCGAACAGATATAAACGTTGCTTATACTGCCTGTACTTTTAGTTGCATGGCAGTCAAAACCTTCTGCAACAAATGTAAGCGGTAACAAACAATGAGCATTTACTTCTAAACCACTTACTAACCCGCATGTTGGATTAAGTCCTTAAGAGATAGCCCTAAGAACCTGCTAAAAGAAAGGAGAAATTTGAGCTTATAAATAATCAGTTAGTTTGTTCGGTAAATAAACCAATTTTCATGTTTTTATAAGAGTTTACAAATCTGCGTTAATAAGATGTTTTTGTATTTTTGCTAAAAACGCAAATAATATTAAAGGAGGATTTGAATGAGGCCAAGTGTTGCTGGACAAATAAAAATGAATTCAAGTAAAAGTATTAAAATGAAAGAAAAAATCGGGTATGCCACTGGGGATCTAGCCTGTAATTTTATTTATCAAACAGTAAGTAGTTATCTATTATTCTTCTATACTGAAGTTTTTGGCATTTCGGCTGCCGCAGCTGGACTGATGTTCCTGATTGTTCGGATAATAGATGCCTTGATGGACCCGGTTATCGGTACAATCGTTGATAAAACAAATACGAAATATGGAAGGTTCCGCCCATATCTTTTGTATGGTGCTATTCCATTTGCGGTTGTTGCCATTCTTTGTTTTACCACACCTGAATTTTCTGATACAGGAAAAATAATTTATGCTTATATTACTTATATCTTATTATCACTTACCTATTCAACAGTAAACGTCCCTTATTCAGCGCTTACTTCTGCTATTACACAAGATACCAAAGAGATTGTAAGTTTAACATCAATCAGAATGCTATTTTCCAACGGAGGCGGAATGATTGTTGCATTTGGTGTGCCGTTCTTAGCTGCAATTTTTACACAAGCAACAGGGAATACAGGTATAGGTTGGCAAATTACAATGTCTATCATGGGAGTTACTGGTGCCATTCTGTTAATTTTATCTTTCCTCAGCACAAAAGAAAGAGTACAGATTTCTGAAGAAGAATCAAAAGTTGGCTATAAGGATATTTTTAAGCAATTGAGAGTCAATCGTCCCCTTGTGATTTTGTGCTTTCTCTTTCTTCTCAACTTTGGTGTCAACTCAATCATTAACTCCGTTGGTATTTATTATGTTACGTATAACGTTGCTAGGCCGGATTTAGTAAAATGGTACGGATTAATAGGAACGCTTCCTGCTCTAATACTTATGCCATTAATTCCGACATTGTATAAAGTTATGGGTAAGAAGAAATTGCTATTTACTGCTTTATCTTGTAAGGCGATCGGATTATTAGCCTTATTTATCATTCCTCCATCCATTGTTCCCCTTGTGTTTGCAGGACGATTAGTCTCGGCATTAGGTACTATTACTGCAGGGGCCTTTACATGGGCAATGATTCCTGAAACGATTGATTATGGGGAATATAAGACTGGTAAACGTGCAAGCGGTGTCATCTATTCCCTTGTAAACTTCTTCTTCAAATTTGGAATGGCAATTGGCGGGATCGTTCCAGGTATTATTCTTTCTAAATTTGGCTATGTGGCTAACCATACACAAACAACAACAGCATTACATGGGATTTTGCTTACCATGACAGTGATTCCAGCAATTTTTATCATTATTGAGCTATTTGCTATTTATCTCTATAAATTGGATGAAAAAGAACATAAACGTGTTCTTGCTGAATTAAATGCGAGAAGATAAAAGAAGTAAAAAAGCGTAAACTCATTGTTATTGAACGAGTTTACTCTTTTTTACTTCCTCAAATGGGTGTTATGTTAACTCATTTATTATGAATTTAATTCAATAAATTACGTTATTTAATATGATTAGCATAGGGTTCATAAATCCCTGTTATTAGCAGAATAAAAAGGAGAAGAAAAAATACCACTAATATTCATAACTATATAAAAGGCTATGTTCGTCTTGTACTTAATAATGATTGCGAACAAAATAAAAAGTAGTTGTTTAACCTCAAAGTTAACAGAATATTACCATCCCATGTTTCTATTGCATTATTTTCGAACCATAACTATCTTTTTCCTCTATTGATTTCTTTTCTCTCTGCATGCTTATTTTTATCCATTCCCTGACCTTTTGCATCCTAGAGTCAAAAACCCTTTGTAATAAACCCGTTAGTTGGAAATCAAAAAAGTGTTGTTTCCTTATTTTTACTAGCGCTTCTTCATAGGAGGAAAAACGGAGCTGTTGGAACAGAAAATAGTTCATCGTTTCTTGAATCGATATGCGATCTTTCCAGCAGTTCATTGGGACATTCGCGAATTGCCACGGTTTAAATACACCTGGATAAACAGCTTGAATAACTTGAAAAGGAGATTGTTCAAAAATATCAAAGACGCCATATAAATGATACTTTTTAAAAAAATGAAGATTCACGTGTAAAGGGATTTCTTCTATAGGAATATTCAGTTCATTTTCAATTACATGCTTAACCGCCTCAATTGCCCGGTTTTTCCCTTCTTTTCCGTGCCAATATTTATGAGGGACTTGCTGAAACTCCCACGGTTTAAAGCGTCCCGGATAAGCATTTTCAATTACATCATAATAATTCCAACCATAAATCATAGCAGGTGGTTTTAGACGATGGGACCATAGTATATTTGCCTGTACTCTTACAGGAATTTTATCAATTGGAATCGATAGTCGCTCTTCAAGCAGATAACATGTCATATATTTCACATACTTTTTTCCTTCTTCTCCTGAAAAAAACTTATTGGGAAAACGCTTTACTTTTCCATTTAAAACATCTTGGTAGATTTCAATCACCCATTCTCGGCGCATTGTTTCGCCTCCTCTCTGGTAAAATTCATTACAAATCTATTATAGATAACAATGCAATTATTATATACATAGAAGTTACATATTATTTTCCTCTTGAAAGGAAAGTAGAATGATTAGATTTGACCCAGACCAAACTAATTTTGTTCCCGTTTTTCATTTTGAAGATTACAATTTATACATACTTATTCTCCCTCTTTTCCCTTTCTTTTTTTTATAAAAATGTAAGCAGAGTCGGCAAAGAATAGAAGGAGAAGAAAAAAAAGAGCAAATAATTCTACGACTTCCATTACACGAAAAGGGTTAACAGCCTTATACAACGCTTGAAAAATATCTGCTCCTTGAAGAATATCGATGCCTATAGATAACCCCATTAAACATCCCGTCATTAAAAGAGAAACACCTATGATTTTCATACTTATCACACTCCACTTAATAGGGTCTTCCCGTTTCTCTCATATGATACAAATTTTTTGTGGAAATTTACATAAAAATTCCTTGTATGGTTAAGGTAATAGAAACTAAAGGAAAGGTGCCTTGATTTATGCCTTCGTTTTTTAAAGACCAGAAATCAAAAAAAAACCGTCAACAGAATACTGAAAATCAACTTGATAATAATTCAGTGAAAAATATATACCGTTCCTTATCGGCTAATCTTGATACGATTAAACAGAAAACAGGAAACAGTTCAGACGTTGTGATTCGTCAATTAAAAATAGGGGAGAATTTTGATATTAAGATAGCCATTGTCTATGTAGAAGGAATTGTAGACAACCAATCTATTCAGGAGTTCTTGCTCGAATCCATAATGAAGGACGAACATAAAGAAACAGTGAATCAGCAGAACGCATTCGATTTGATTTCTGAAGATATGATCACAATTGGAAAGGTATTATCCATTGATACTTGGAATGACCTGTTTTTATCCTTATTGTCAGGCGATACCCTTATTCTAGTCGATGGAACAGACCAGGCACTGAGTGTAGATACAAAAGGTGGAGAGAGGCGGGCCATTACAGAATCAAATACTCAGATGGTAGTACGCGGGCCAAAGGAAGCCTTTACGGAGTCTATTGGAACCAACATAGCCATGATCCGTCGAATTATTAAAAACCCGGATTTATGGGTTGAATCAATGAAGATTGGTCGTGTTACCCAAACCGATGTAACTATGATGTACATGCATGGCATTGCGAATGATCAAATCATTAAAGAAATACGCCAGCGATTACATAAGATTGATATTGATAGTGTTTTAGAATCAGGGTATATTCAGCAATTTATTGAAGATCAAACATTAACTACATTTCCTACTATGTACGATACCGAAAGACCAGATATCGTGGCAGGGAATCTCCTAGAGGGACGAATTGCGATTTTCGTTGATGGAACGCCTTTTGTACTGATTGCTCCAGCTGTCTTTATCCAATTTTTCCAATCAGCCGAGGACTATTATGTTCGTTTCGATATTGCAACATCGATTCGCTTTTTACGTGTTGTTATGTTTCTTATTTCGCTTATCGCACCAGCTGCTTATGTTGCTGTGACAACGTTTCATCAGGAGATGGTCCCAACACAGCTTATCGTAGCGATTGCAGCCCAAAGGGAAGCGGTCCCTTTTCCAGCCTTCGTAGAAGCGCTTCTCATGGAGGTCACCTTTGAAATCTTGCGAGAAGCAGGGGTTCGGTTACCCAAAGCTATTGGTTCAGCGGTATCAATTGTCGGCGCCCTTGTTATCGGGCAAGCTGCCGTTCAGGCTAGCATTGTATCACCAGCCATGGTTATTATTGTATCCCTAACAGCAATTGCTAATTTTGCTATACCTTCTTTTGCCATGGCCATTTCAGTTCGTTTACTCCGTTTTTTGTTTATGATATGTGCAGCGGTATTTGGTTTCTATGGCATTATTCTAGCCCTTCTTATGTTGGTCGTTCATTTATGCAGTTTACGCTCATTTGGTATTCCCTATATGGCACCATTGGCCCCCTTTATCCCATCAAACAATGAAGATACGATTGTACGATTACCTTGGTGGACGCTTAGAAAAAGACCTCGATTAATAAGTACAAATACGAAACGTGAAGGGGAGAACCAACACCCGCATCCTCCTTCATCACGCGGTATGGTGAATCGGGATATTGAAGAAGGTGACAACAATGAAACGTAAAGGGGCTTTTCTTTTATTAATGATAATGATGACCGTCTTATTAACAAGTTGTTGGAGTAAAAAGGAGTTAACAGACCTTGCTATTGTAGCAGCTGTGGGAGTAGATAAAGTGGAAGATGGACGATACAACTTAACACTTCAAGTTATCAATCCTGGGAACGTGGCTGGAGGGATGCAAGGCGGTGGAGGCGATGCACAAAATTCCCCTGTGACTGTCTATTCTATCTCGGGGAAAAATTTAGTCGAAGCAAGCAGACGGGCTTCAAGCAGAATTTCTCGGAGATTGTACTATGCTCATACAAACTTAGTCATCGTTGGGGAAAGTCTTGCAAGAGAAGAGGGGATTGAGGTATTAATGGATGCTTTTGATCGAGATCCTGAATTTCGGACGACCTCCACTCTCGTTATTGCTAACCATTCAAATGCCGCAGATTTGATTAAAACATTAACTCCTGTTGATAAGATTCCAGCAAATAAAGTGCTGAAAACTTTAGAGTTCACAGAAAGACAATGGGGAGAAAATGTAAAAGTTTCACTCCAAGATGTAATGAAAGGACTTCAATCTTCCAAAGAAGAAACCGTTGTAGCTGGATTTCGTATGACGGGGAATTCTAAACAAGCAGGGAAGTTAGAAAACATGCAAGACAGTGTGCCTGAAGCAACACTTCGAGCTTCCGGAATTGCGGTTTTAAAACAAGGAAAGTTAGTGGATTGGCTGTATGGAAAAACAGCAAGAGGAACGGTATGGATTTTAGATAAAATACAAGAAACCGCCATTAACGTTGATTGGGAAGGGAAAAAAGAAGCCATAACCTATCAAACCATTCGTCAAAAAACAGATGTGTCTGCCCAAGTGAAGAATGGTCACCCTCACATTTCGATTCATGCGCGTGTTGAAGGAGACATCAGTGAAATGGAGATACCTATTGATATAACCAATCCAAAGGTCATTACAAAAATTGAAAAATCCTTGCGAAAAGTAATTGAAGATGAGCTAAAGGAATCTATTAAACATGCGCAGAAAAACAAAGCAGATATCCTTGGATTCGGCGCAACCGTCCACCGTTCTAGACCAAACGAATGGAAAGAAATAAAATCAGAATGGAGCGATGTGTATTTTCCGAAATTAGATGTAGATATTACCGTGGAGGCCTATATCCGTCGTGCTGGCTTACGAAACAAGTCGTTTCTTTCAGGTTTAAAAGAAAATTAAAAGTAAAGCAAAGGAGGTACCAATTGAATGGAATGGAGAAAGCCAAAATTAGTGCCAAACAGCTCTTTATCTTAATGGTCTTATTTGAATTGGGTACTGCTATGTTAGTGCCCCTCGCTATGAGGGCGAAGCAGGATGCCTGGTTGGCGATTTTACTTGGAATGATAGGCAGTTTAGCTCTATTTTTAGTCTATTATAAACTTTATTGGTATTATCCTGATCTTCTGCCTACAGAATACATGCAAAAAATCTTAGGTAAGGTGATGGGAACAGTACTTGCCTTTATCTACATTCTTTACTTTATGTATGATGCTTCAAGGATTCTACGCGATTTTGGTGAAATGCTGTTAACCTTTGCCTACCCTGAAACTCCTTTATTTATTGGGAATGGGTTA
The DNA here is from genome assembly GCF_900177535.1 of Priestia filamentosa. Classification (NCBI taxonomy): domain Bacteria; kingdom Bacillati; phylum Bacillota; class Bacilli; order Caryophanales; family Bacillaceae; genus Priestia; species Priestia filamentosa. The sequence goes on along the minus strand of NZ_FXAJ01000014.1, from coordinate 4,299 downwards.
TTAATACTTGTCATTATTTATACCATCAGAAAAGGAATAGAGGTTATAGCTCGATCAGGGGAACTACTTTTTATCTTGATGTATATCCTAGCGGTCTCTGGATTTATTTTGATTGTGGTCTCGGGTTTAATCGATTTTACCAACTTGCAACCTGTACTAGAAGAAAGGCTAATACCAACCTTAAAAGTTACATTATCTGAAACCTTATATTTCCCATTTACTGAAGCTATTGTGTTTACGATGATTTTACCATATTTGAATGAGCCTAAGAAGGCAAAGGTGACGATGTTATGTGCAACGGGATTAAGTGGGATCAACTTGGTGATTACGATGCTTATTAATGTAAGCGTGCTTGGGGTGGACCTGACTGCGCGCTCACAATTCCCTCTTCTTAGTACTGTACAAAGTATCCAAGTCGCTGACTTTTTAGAACGTCTTGATGTGTTTTTTATGCTTTCCATGGTAATCGGTATTTTCTTTAAGATTAGTGTGTTATTTTATGCAGTTGTCATAGGTACAGCTAACTTATTTAAGATTAAATCACCTTCACGGCTGTCGTATCCTTTAGGCATAGTCATTCTATTTCTGTCTACTATAATTGCGAGTAATTTTCAAGAACATCTCTATGAAGGGCTAAAAATAGCACCGTTTATTCATATTCCTCTCTTCAGTATTATTCCTCCTCTCCTTCTTCTTATTGCTTTTTTTAAAACCAGGAAGAAGCAAAGAGAATAATAAGGTTTATAAGAGGGAGGGTACAATATGAGTGGAGTTAAAATCGAAATAGAGCGATGCGTACTCTCCAAAATTAAATGTATACCTCACAGGAAAGGAGAAGCAGCTGGCTCACAATATAAATCGTTTCTTTTGAGCATAAAAGAGAATTAAAAGTGAGAAAAAGGAGGGGCAAGGTGAATGGAAAAAGCCAAAATTAGTGCCAGTCAGCTCTTTATTTTAATGGTACTATTTGAACTCGGTAGTTCTTTACTAGTACCCCTTGCCATGGATGCAAAACAGGACGCTTGGCTTGCGATTCTATTTGGAATGGTAGGCAGTTTAGTTCTATTTTTAGTCTATTATAAACTTCATTGGTATTATCCTGACCTCTTGCCTATAGAGTACATGCAAAAACTTCTAGGGAAGGTGATAGGAACAGTACTTGCCTTTGTCTACATCCTTTACTTTATGTATGATGCATCAAGAATTTTACGTGATTTTGGCGAGATGTTACTAACTTTTGCCTATCCTGATACGCCTTTATTTATCGCAAATGCTTTATTAATGCTTGTCATTATTTATATGGTTCGAAGAGGAATTGAAGTTATAGCGCGTTCTGCAGAGCTCCTCTTTATATTGATGTACATCCTTGCGGTCGCTGGATTTATTCTCATTGTGAGTTCTGGTTTAATTGATTTTACTAACTTACAACCGGTACTTGAAGAAGGGATGTTACCGGTCTTGAAAATTGCATTTACTCAAACTTTATATTTCCCGTTTGCAGAAGCTATTGTGTTTACGATGATTTTTCCTTATCTAAATAATCCGAAGAAGGCAAAAGTAACCATGTTATGTGCAACAGGATTAAGTGGTATCAATTTGGTGATTACGATGATCATTAATGTTAGTGTGCTTGGGGTGGATTTGACAGCACGTTCACAATTCCCTCTTCTTAGTACTGTACAAAGCATCCAAGTTGCCGATTTCTTGGAACGTCTTGATGTATTTTTTATGATTGCCTTGGTAATTGGTATTTTTTTTAAGATTAGCGTGTTGGTTTATGTAGCTGTTATAGGTACAGCTAGTTTATTTAAAATTGAATCGCCTTCACGACTATCGTACCCTTTAGGCATAGCCATTCTCTTTTTATCCATCACGATTGCGAGCAATTACCAAGAACATATCCGTGAGGGACTGAAGATAGTAATTTTTGTTCTACATATTCCTCTCTTCGTGCTCCTTCCTCTCCTTCTTCTTTTTGTTGCTTTCTTGAAAAATAGGAAGAAGAGAGAATAATGCATCTTTTTGTCGAAAACGAAATTCTTATTAGTCAATTTAGGATTTAAACCAATGATAATAAACAAAATATAGGAAGATTTATAACCAATAAATTTCCTAATAATTAGGGGATAGGGAGACGATTAAAAGGAGTCCATTCTCTTTATACAAACGATGAGGTGGTTTTTATGTATACTTGGTTTTACGATCATTTCGTTAACACTGTCATTTTTCCACTTACCTGTTTAGTACTGGTTACCATTACTTTAAGCATGTATGCATACTTTAAATTGAGGAAAACAAATAAACAGTAGTTCATAGGAATATTTGATTGCTAAAATAACTAACGAAATTCCTTCTTTGAAATTTAGTTATGATTAGGGAAAGAAGCTACTAATAGAAATAACAATTCAATATCAGAATGATTTTTCACTCTCAAAAATCAATTTTTGTTTTGCTTTCAAACATGAATAACTCTCTGAAAAATACTATTCTGTATTTAGATCAAGGTTGGCATTATCAAATGATATGATCTCAGCATTTATTGAAGTAACATAACATTATCCAAAGTATGTCTCGTAAGTATAATTGTTTAGGTCACGAGGGGATAGAAACTTCTTCGATTTATTAAAATCAAAGTTATTTTATCTCCAAGAGTTTAACAGTATAGAGCATTTCAAATAAGAATTAGAGTCCTATATTTTCTATTACATTCACAAAGGAATTAAAAGGATTGACTCCTGTAGAATGCAGAATTCAATCCTCTTTAGCTGCTTAAATAAATCTCTAACTTTGTGGGTTCACTTCCCTCCAATCAGTAGTTTTTCTGTTTTTACTCGGTATAAGATATTTATTTTCAGTTCACATAATGTTGCTTTCAGGAAGTGAAAAAGAGCAAATCTATTCAGTTATAATGAACTTGCTCTTTTTTTGTATCACTTTTCAATTTTACGAATCCATTTATAATAGTACACCACCATAATAAGTAAAAAAGGGTAGACAAACAAGGAATACCGTAATCTCCACCACCTATGATGAAAATATCCCCATGGTTCAGGTAATAAAGTGAGGGCTTCATAAAGCAGTATACCTATGGTCCAGCAACCAACATATATCATCCGTTTACAAAGAGAGGATCCAAACGGATATCCATTTAGAAATATCATATTTACAGGTGGAATCAATATAGTCAATACAAGAATGGATTCCCAATCAATCGCTTGAGAAAAGTACCAATACCCATCGTATTTTCCAGCTACATATAGGTCAACAAGTCCTTGAAAGGCTATAGTAAACATCCAAATATGTACGATTTGATTCCGTGTTAATCGTTTATTAGTTGTAAAAGCTACCGTATTAAAAAGAGTAATAGCTAATAGAAGACCTATCATAGTAAAAATCCTTTTCAAAAAGTAACGTCTCTTCAGACATCGCATATCTGCGGCTCACAGCAAAAGAAGTGAATATAAACCTCTTCTTATATTGTATTCATATCTTCTCACTATCAGGAAGTAATATGGCTTGCTTTTCAGTCTTATGGAACATTAGACCTTTTATGGAGACTTGTAATGAATTTACCTAATAATACTCCGGTAACTATACCAGGAACGACAAAAAGTATGGGGAGCCAAACGGGCCCAAGTAGGAGCCCAAAGAGCCTAAAATGTGAAGAGTATATACATCCAACAGTCACAAAATAAGCACAAAATACAAAAGGTAAAAAAGAATATTTTCCTTTCCCGCCACCCGCGTCTTTCCAAGCATCCCACATGGCAAAGAAGTATAAACATGGATAAAACAGTAACCATTGATAATCAGCTTGTTCAATCGCTTCCTTTATGTCTCCCTGAAAACTTGAAATAATTATGATGTTAAAATGACCTTTAACATTAATTAGAAATTCTAAAAACACAAACACAATACCTTTTATATGTTTACCATTTAGAAATTGACCGAATCCTGGGAGTGCAATACTCCATAACAATGCTTCTTTATTGTTTGCCACATCGCTCTATTCCTTTTTAAAATTATTTTCGACTAGCTTTCAATTGGAAGTTAGTCAAGCTGTTCCGTTCCAATTGTATCTTAAATCCTGTCATACGCTTTTGGCGGTGATTCCAACCAACCTTTATCAATTAAGATATTGATGCCGTCGTCAACAAATAGGCCAATGTTCATAAGAGTTCTTATATATAAGAAATCGATATCCCTTCTTGCTGTTACCGCCAGTGAGTTTCCGAATGACCTTATCTTCATGGCGAACATATCTACTTTATGGAACAGCATAATTTTGTCAGAAAAAGG